>JAFQMX010000060.1 GCA_017396125.1 Clostridia bacterium | reverse complement strand
GTCTCCGGAAACGGGATTACCGCTGGTGTCATTTCCACTATAGGTGTTGCCAGCAAACGAAACAGGAGCTTTTTCCAAATCAAAAACGACAATATTGGTAAAGTCATCAATTACATTACTTTCCGTACCGCTGACTACAAGCTTAATTGCCTTATTGCTTTGAGCAGAAGTCAAATCCAAATATGGCTCGGCAGCGCTTTCAATCTTAGTAAAAACACCATCCGTAGCGTCAGCCATAAACCACTGATAACTAGGTGAACTAATTCCCTCTACCTTAGAAGAAATACGCGAACCGTTGCGCACGATTTCGACCACCGGATTTGCGTGCACGGCAAAAAATGTGCTATGAATCAAACTCACAGTCACTGCCGAAAAACAAAGAGCCAAAGCAATCAAGCCCACCAATATTAAGTTGTTCTTTCTTTTTGTTTTAAGCATATTGCTCCTAGTTAAAGTGGTGTGGATTCGGTAGCATCATACGTTGCTCCAGAATCAGTCAGCTTTACGACAAAAGCTCCTCCAACATAGTTGGAATCCTTGAAAAATCTGAACGTATGCGAAGAATTTTTGGAAATACTGACAGAAATTTCAGCACAAGCGCCAGCTTCGTATTGCACGTCGGCCATTCCTTCCCAAGTATTGTCAGGAATAAGTCCTGCCGGAGGTTGCACATTGACAGTACCAGCAAGACCATCCGTCCAAACGGTAAGATAAACGACGTAATCATCAGAAGCATCGGCGTGATAATAAATCTTTTTTTTCGCTTCCTTTACTGTGAACTTTGCTGACAAAACCTTTTTGTAGCCTTGTGCCGAAGAATCAGCCTTTGGCATCGTTGCCGTAGCGGTAACGATATAGGTCTTGCCTGCAACCAATCCCGAAATAGTTACGGTATCGGAATTAGCACTTCCCATAGCAATAGTGTCTGATGTCTCGAACAGCGTAGCAGAATCCCCCGTCACAGTAATCGTATACGAGATAACGTCCGCGCTGTAACGATACACGTCGGCGTAATTGAACAAAGAAATATCCACCGAGGTAGCGTCCGAATTAAGCGTATATTCAGCGCAGTCCTCAGTCAAAAGATTGCTGCCGAAGTAAAATTTCAGTGAGCCTGCGGTGGCATCGGCCTTAGTTCCCAAAACGTATTTGCCCAAAATTCCCCCAAACGAGAGTGCCGTAGCGCACATGAGGCAAAGTGCGACCAAAAACAGTCTATTCTTTAGAAAAAACACAATTTTATTGCCGTGCTGTGAATTTTTAGACACTAAATTGCCCTCCCTTGAAAAAAATTTTTGTTAACAAATTAACTTGTGTGAGTGAAAAATTTCTGACAGTTCTACAATCAAAACAAATAGATTGTCAACCGCTAGTCGATTTGCGAAACGGAAACCTGAATATTGATAATATCCACCTTATCGGCGTAATCAGGCGAATCTGCGCTTGCACACCACTTGAGCGTAAAGGTTACGCTACCGCTGGAATTCGGCGCAAAGCTTTGGCTGACAGGCGCGATAGAGATAGGGAGATTATTGGTAAGATTGTTGGCGAACAGCGAAAACATAACGGCTACCTCGCCCTGATTGTTGACCGAAACCGAATACTCGCGCGTATCGCCCGGGCGCAAATCGGTCACTGCCAGCGGAAAAACGCTTTCGTATCCGACTACCACGTCAAACGACGCAACTCTAGCTGAATCGCTTGCCTCACCCTCGCTCATAAACCTAGCGTAAAGGCGGCTGGTAACGTTAAAGCTCAGGCAGCACACGACAAAAAGGACCATCGCCAAATAAAAGGTGAACGAAGAATTTTTATTAAATTTTTTCACGACGCACCTCCCCTTTGTCAGTTTTACCAAAGCACAAAAACGCAAATTACGCAACAAAAATAATAACTAGACGAAAATATACAAATAAGTATATTTCACTACTTATATATTCAATTTTTTGTAGCATTATACGCATCTATTATACTATACATAATAATTTTAGTCAATGTATATTGAACAATTTTTATCACTATTTTTTTGGAAAAAAGCAACTTAAAATGCTATTTTATACAAATATGAATATTATATAGAACAATGCGCTGATATTAAAAAAATACCGCTATCAGGTACTGATAACGGGATCACTTTGCTCAAAAAAACGCCTGCAAATCGGTGCACGAAAAAAGACCTACGGTTGTCCGTAAGTCTTAGTATTTACTGAATTATTTTGGTTTACTCGTTCGTGCCCGGCTGACTTGACGAATCAGCGACTTCGTCCGTGGCAGCGGAAACAGAATTTTGTTGTTTTAGCTGTTCGATTTCACGCTTAATACGCTCAATCTCGGTTTCCTGCTCGGCAGTTTGTTGGTATTTTTCCTCATTCTCGCCCTTGTAGGATTTAACAAGGAAGAAGATTGCAAACGCCAAAATCACGACAGCAACGAGAGGGGACTTAAGAAAATTAATCACCTTGCCCAAGCCGTTGTAATGCTTGACGACCTTGCCCTTGATATACTTGATACTCATCGGGTCGTCGGCGGTATCGTTGGCAGAGCCCTGCGTAACGACCTCGCCCTGCTCGTAGTCGATAGAAATAACCTCGTGAACGATAAGCATATTACGTTGTTGAAAAACAACCCAATCGCCCACCTTGTACTTGTCGCATTTTTTGACGATAATGAGGTCGTCGACGGACAGATATGGCTCCATACTGCCCGACATAACCACTCCCGCACCCACACCAAACGGCATAGGCATAGAATCGCCCGAAAGAGCTTGTGCGTTGCAGCTATACAGTCCGAAACCAAACACGACGCTAATGAGCACCATAAGCACGATTCGGACAATCGAACGTTTTTTTGACAAGGAATTATTCATCTTTTAGATATGCTTACCACTTACCCAAGCGCTTATTCATAAGCCACGAAACGTAGAAAATAAGTATCGAAGCATTGAGGATGAGGAGAATAACCCAAAGCCATCTGACCGTACCGCCAAGCTCTGCGTTTTCCTTGCCCTCGATAATAGTACCGCCCTTGGCAGTAGGATCGATATGCTCCTCTGCGTAGGTGTTGATGCCGAATTTGAGGCTGATACCGTCTTTTACCGCTTGGTTACCAAACATAGTATCCAGCTCGTCGTTGCCACCCTCAAACTCCCATTTTAGCTCGAGAGTAAAGGT
>JAFQMX010000059.1 GCA_017396125.1 Clostridia bacterium | reverse complement strand
TTTTGGCAATCCCTCCACCGCAAGCGGTCCCCCTCCCTTTGCACAAGGGAGGCTACAAATAATGTAACATCTCTGTTTCTCAAGGGAGGCTACTAATAATGTAACATCTCTGTTTACACAAGGGAGGCTACGGTTGAAAGTAGCTGTTTTGCTCGAGTTTTGTAATTTTAGTTTCTCTTACTAAACTGCCTCGCTAAACTCGTAAAAGCTTAGGTTTTAGTGGGCTCCTTTGTGTAAAGGGAGCTGTCGCTTTAGCGACTGAGGGATTGTTTCCATTTTCAATCCCTTTGGTTTTTTTACCAATCTTTTTCTTTTGGCAATCCCTCCACCGCAAGCGGTCCCCCTCCCTTTACACAAGGGAGGCTACTAATAATGTAACGCTCTGTTTCTCAAGGGAGGCTACTGTTCGGTGGAAAAAAATGCTGTGCCCCTGCCCTGCCACGAAAGGACAGGGGCACAACGTATTTTTTGTTTTAGTTTAGATTAACTAATTAGTCGATCTGGGTTACGGTTGCGGTAATGGTCAAAGACATGGTAGGTGCAGTTGCAAGATTACCAAGAGCGGTATCCTTAGCGTCCTCACCAGCAAATGCCCAAGAAACAGATACAATTGGTGCTTTTGCATAATCAGAAAGATTAGTATCACTCACAGCATAGTTCGCAGACAAAGCATTAATCGCATTCTCTACTGCAGTTTTAAGCTCAGCAACAGTCTTAATGTTAGTACCATCAATCATATAATCGTCATCATTAACATTAAATACTAACGGACAGTACTCTTCTGCAGGATCTCCAAATGCCCAACCTGTAAGAGTAAGTGTTGCAACATAACTAACATTTACAGCAACTTCTGGAGTTCCAGATATTGCAAAATCTGCCAAGTTATTGATTTGAGTACCAGGTGCTAACAATACTTGTGGAGCAACCGCTTTTACTTCATTTTCTGCATCACCGCCAATTTCAAGAGTTGCAACGGTAGTATCAACTTTAGCTTGAACAGTTACGCCCCACTTAGCTACGCGAGCGCTGTCAGCTGCTTCACCGCTAGTAACGTACTTAGCGAAAGTTCCGCCAACTGCACAGCAGGTAGCCAAACAAGCGATGAGCATGAAGGAAGCCAATCTCAAAAATTTGTTCTTTTTCATTTTTCTTTCTCCTTTTCTTTTTTTCTTCCCTTCGTTTTGAGGGAGATATTGTCGGGCACAAGCCCAAAATTTTGGTCGTCGCTCGTACGCGACAATATATTCTAGCCTCGAAACGTGGCTCCCGAGGGAAGAATACGATATGTTTTTATACGGCTCTCGCCGTTACACAGCGGTCTGCACCGCATTATGTACTAAAGTGTTTTTTGGCAATCCCTCCACCGCAAGCGGTCCCCCTCCCTTTACACAAGGGAGGCTACGGTAAGGTGTAGCTGTGATTGGTAACCGATAGGTTTTTTTGGCGGAGATGGAATCCGTCCCTACATGGTTAAATGTAGGTTGGTTGGGTTTTAGTTGGCTCCTTTGTGTAAAGGGAGCTGTCAGCTTTGCTGACTGAGGGATTGTCTTACTTCAACGTCTATATATTGACACACTCCCTCAAAATTACTATGTATCTCGTTGTTAGGTATTCGCAATACCTTTATCCCGTACTCCTCGAGAAACGCAGTTCGCTTCTCGTCATACTCTATTCCTTCTTCTGTGTAATGCCCTGAACCGTCCAACTCTATTGCTATACGCGCCTCTGCACAATAAAAATCCAATATGTATCTTCCTATTATCTTTTGTCTCAAAAATTTAAACGCATATCCACGCAAAAAGTCATACCATAAATGTCGTTCTTCTTGTGTCATAGATTTGCGCAATGCTTTTGCTAACGACACTATTGATTTGTTGTGTTTGGGTTGCATTGTCACCAATCCCTCCACCGCAAGCGGTCCCCCTCCCTTTACACAAGGGAGGCTACTGTTGGGTGTAAGCTGATCGTTATACTATTGGGTCGAAGTCCCAAAATCACCGATTATGGAATCGAGGGAAAATTTTTACCCTCCTCCATAGAAATTTCATGAGGAGGGGGTGGAACGTCCTTTTTGGGCTAATCAGCCGTTGGTTTGGTTATCTTCCGCCGTTTCGGTTACACAGGCCTCAACATTTTTGCATTCCACCGATTGGTCCTGCTCCATTTCAGCAACGGATTCTTGTTTTTGCTCGCCCTTGAGAGTAGCAAGCTCTTTTTGTAGCTTGAGTAGTTCGAGCTCTGCCTTTAGCTTTTCGATATCCTGCTCTTTGCCTGCGTCATGCTTGCGACGGCGGATTACGTCGTACGCTATTAGCGCCACTAGAGGTATTACGATACACACGATTAGGCCCAGCGTCGACTGCATAAACATCGCTATGTGTCCAACAAGCGCTATCCTCGTCTTGTATTTGCCCACTACGTTGGCTACCGGTACAGGTCTACGGTCTATCTCTATGCTGCCGTCGGCGTTAAAGTTATTGATACCATAGGTGATGAATTCCTTGATCGTAGTGCCGTCTGACTCGTACTTTATCTCCTTGATTTTGTGGGTTACGACGCTCGAGCCGTTGCCCGCAGGATCATAAAACGCTATTACGTCGCCCTCTTTTAGCTTTTGCGGATTAACCTTGGTCACTATTATCATGTCGCCTGCCTTGATGTCCGGCTCCATGGATTCGGTAAGTACAATGAGAGGTACGGTCTTGCCCAGGCTAGGCACTTCGTCCTCGTTGACCATGCCCTTTACTATAAGTATGCAGTTGGTAACAAGTATAGGCAATAAAATTACGCACAAAACTATTCCTACTATGTTAAGAACCTTGTGCTTGGTCGAGGTCTGTTCCTCTACTTTCTTGTCTTTGTTTTCCATTATTTGCTCCGTATGATTTCGTTCTTTGCCTTTACACGACAAAAATGACCTTCGAATACACTTTTACTTCTTCTCGGTCCGCTATTTGCAGGATTGCTCCCCTTTTTACCTTACTACCTGGCGCATATTTTTGGTGCATATATACATGCACACTATACATTATAGTAACAATTTTTGTTACTGTCAAGCGGTACGACGCATTTTGTGCTAACATTTGTTTATGTATTTGTTTAAGGATAGGTTAAGGGAGCTCCGAAATGAGAACGGCATCACCCAGGAATATCTGGCAAAGATGCTACATACCTCAAAAATGGCGATTTCGCACTGGGAATCCGGACATTCAGAGCCTTGTATATCCCAACTTACTACCCTCGCGGATTTTTTTGAGGTCTCCGTCGACTACCTCATCGGTAAAAATGACGATTAACTGCGTGTCTGTCGGTGTTTTTACTGTCTCCTCTTTGTCAAAATTGCAAATTGTTTACCCGTACAATCCGCCGTTTGGTCAACATTTTTTGACAACGGGGTATAAAAAAGATACATTTTGAGTAAATTTTTATTAGGTCGAAGTTGTGCGCATTTTTTTATTTTCTTTGTCCAAAAACTTTATGGATGATTTTTGACAAAATTCGCGGGAATTTTGAACGTAAGAAATTCATTAGACAAAAACAACTAAAACTTTGCAAAGCTTAGCATACAATTGTGCATAAGTCAAGTTTTTTTTGCCTTTTTTTATTATTATTAACGTATGGAGTATTCATTTAAAAACAACAGAATTGCTGAGCTTAGAAAGGCACAAAATCTCACCCAGCTTGAGCTTGCGGACAAAATCCACACCAGCCAGGCTAACCTCTCCCGTTGGGAAAAGGGACTCAATGAGCCAAGCATCATTCAATGCTGGAAAATCGCTGACTTCTTTGAGGTTTCTATAGACTTCTTGTGCGGTAAAATTGAGTATTGATTAGGTTCTTTGGCTGAATTTTTGCCTTCTTGCGTTGCTCTAGCCCATTTTTTTCTTGCGCAGCCGCTCTATTTTGAGCGGTAGGATTTCTTATTACCTTTTGCGATTGTTTTTGTGCGTTGCATCTCTGTAACACACTTTTTTATTTTCTCACACCTTTCGCGTTCGCATTATAACATATAGATATATCAATTTTTAATATTATCAAGCTTCTTTTTTGTTTTTAATTTATTTTTTATTGATTTCTAATCAAAATTTAATTTGAGTTTTGGGGTTGATGCTGAGTTTTTTTGTAAATTCATGGGTTGATGGCCGAGGATTTTTTTTGTAAATAAATTAAAAACACGCCACAGTTACTGCCGTGACGTGTTATTTTTTTTGTATTATTCGTCTGGACTATATCAACGCCAACAATACGTATATCCAATGCGCCGCGAATCCTGCTACGATTCCGCCAATGGTGTGACACAGTATCGACGTAGTAGTGAATTCCCTAAAGCCCATGTTGTCCATCATCGAAACGTGAGTCGACAAATATCCGCTCCAAAACATGCACATTGAAGTAAATACCGCAAGCTCCGTCGCCGTGTAAACGCCATCACCCACCAAGCCTATCGCTGCCCCCGCTGAGCCCAACGCCGTCAATGGTACAGAAATTGCCGAGCTTTCGGTGAATCCAAACAAAAATTCCATTACCGGTCGCAAAAATTCACCTATTTTAGGTATTAGACCTACGCCTTCGCCCGCCGAGCCGGTATATCCGCCCGCTACCGACGCACCGTTGGTAAGTAGCATTACCATATTTGCTATGATCAGCACGCCCGGAATTATCGCCAAGCCTATTTTTACTCCGCTTGCGCCTCCGTCAAGTATGCTGTCCAAAACTCTTTGTACTACTCCGCCCTCGCGAATCTGTCGCTGAGTCGCCATATCAAATCCGCTGATCGCATTGGTTTCGGCAGGCAAATCCTTGCCAAAACGCTTTTTTGATTTAATGAGCATCAGTCTGGTCGCAACTATACTACCTATTATTGCTCCTACCAAGCCCACCATTACACCCAAGGTTGCATTGCCTTTGGTCACACTCTTAGTGGACAACGTTATGATTACGATAAGTCCCATTCCGAACGCCGTGCCAAGATTGGTCAAGCCTGCAAGCTGGTATTTTTTGAAATATAATCTATAACGCTTATCCTCTGCCAGCGTCAAAACTGCCGGATTGTCCGACAAAAACGCCGAGAATATCGCCACGGAAGTTGCACCGGGCATACCGAACAGCGGTTTCATTAGTGGAGAAAGCGCTTTGTTCGCGAGCGCTATTACGCCGAACTCGGTCAATACCGAACTGAGTGCACCAATTACCACAGCTACCGCCATAAGATAAAAGCAAGTGTCTATCAATAGAACGTGAGCGTTATTGAAAAGCGTTTGAAGCATGTTGCCAAAGCCCATTATCGCGCCAATAGGAATAAATATCAAAAGTACGAATCCTATTGCCATAAACCCTTCGACGCTAATTACTTTTTTCGTCTTTATGGGGTTAGAATCGGGGTCAGCGCCGCTTACGGCCGTTTCTTCGCCGGAAATTACAGCAGTAGGCTGTTCTTCCATCGTTATAGAGTTTTTTTCCATATAAATCTCCAATAAATATATATCTATTGCTCCTTTATTGTAACAATTTTTTGGCTGGCATGTCAACGAATTAACCAGAGATTTCGCCCAATGTGCAAATATTACAGCACGTGACAGGTTTGCTTAACACCAATCCGTTGACACAAAAAATGCATCCACCACTCGGTAGACGCATTTTTATTTGCAAAAAATTTATTAATCGACGATATCTTAGTGCTTGTAGAAAGCAAGGTACGCTTTGTACGCATTATAAACGTCAAGCTTGGATACGATTTCAAACGGAGAGTGCATTCCAAGTACAGGTACGCCAACGTCAACAACGTCAATATCCATATGCGCTACGTACGCAGCAACAGTTCCGCCACCGCCTACGTCAACTGCCCCAAGTTCACCAATCTGCCAGTAAACCTTTTCTTCATCGAGCATAGCAATGATCTTTTGCATAACTTCTGCCGAAGCGTCGTTGCTACCGCCCTTACCGCGAGCACCGGTGTACTTAGTAACTACACAGCCCTTGCCGATATTGCTTGCATTGAGCGGATCGTGTACGGATGGGAATGTTGGATCCAAAGCAGCGTTTACGTCACTACTCATACAAAGTGCATTTTTGCAAACATCTTTGTAATCTACACCTGCGTTTTGCGCAAGATACTCTATGTAGTGCAAAATAAAGTCGCTGTCAAGACCAGTGTTGCCCACCGAACCGATTTCTTCCTTATCAACCAAAGCAGTAATAGTAGTATAAAGCGGAGCCTTGGACTCGATTTCTGCAACGAGTGCTGGATAAGCGCAAACTCTGTCGTCCTGACCTGCAGCACCGATAAGTCCACGATCAAATCCTACGTCAGCAGCTTTTGCAGCAGGAACAATTTCAATCTCTGCACGAACAAAATCTTTTTCTACGATGCCGTATTTGTCGTTCATAAGTTTGAGAGCCAATAATTTAACAGGCTCTTTGATATCTTTTTCGTCGAAAGGCAAGCTACCGATGATAACGTTGAGTTCTTCGCCTTTGATGCCTTCTGCCAAGGTGCGCTTGTTCTGCTCTGCAGCCAAATGCGGCAACAAGTCGGAAATTACGAATACAGGATCGCCAGGCTCTTCACCAATACAAATATTGACCATAGATCCGTCAGCCTTGCAAACGACACCGTGCATTGCAAGCGGTATACAGGTCCACTGATACTTTCTTATTCCGCCATAATAGTGAGTTTTGAAGTAAGCAAGGTCTTGCTTTTCAAAAACAGGATTTGGCTTAAGGTCCAAACGTGGAGAATCAATGTGTGCAAAGTTAAGACGAGATCCTTCGGTAAGAGGTCTCTGTCCAAACGTAGTAGCAATAATTGCTTTTTTGCGGTTTACAAAATATACTTTATCTCCTGGCTTATAAGCCTTTTTGCTATCAAAAGGAGCGTATCCTGCTTTTACCAACATATTTTCGGCATACTCAACGCACTCGCGCTCGGTCTTACCTTTATCCAAAAAGTCCTTGTAGCCCTCGCAAAAAGCCTGTGCTTCTGCATTTTGCTCTGGTGCTTCTTTTGCAATACTTGGAATTTCCCAACAAAGCTTTTCTTTCAAAAGCTGTCCTGGAGTCTTTTCTTTTTCTTCCATAAATATTCTCCTTATATGAAAAATTTTGCTGTTATAATATATGACAAAGCAATTTTTGTCGATTACCTATTCATTATAATATAATTTGTTTTTTTATGCAAGCCAATTTAAATATCATTTCAAACTTAAACTTTATCTTAGTATGCTTAAATAGAATAGTCAAAGCACTAAGCACAAAAAAAGGACCGACAGTTTTCCCGTCAGTCCTTTTGTCGCAAGATTTACTGCTAATCCTTTTTCCAAACGACAGGGGTTTTGCCGTCGGTGTCATAGTGCCAATAGTTGCCGTCATAATCCGTTTCGTCAGCGTTGAGCGCAGGCTCGGTTTCGCTGTAATAGTAAATAGTGGCATTGGTTAGGTTGTCGTTATATAAACTAATCGAAATTTTCACACTATCTCTTGCCGTTCCTTTATAATATACGTTTGACAAGTTTTTGCAGCCATAGAATACCTTCTCTCCTATACTCGTTACGCTATTTGGTATAGTTACACTTGTCAAGCTACTGCATAAAAAGAACACCCTATCTTCTATACTCGTTATAGTGTTTGGTATTTCTATATTTGTCAAGCTACTGCAGCCATAGAACGCACTACCTCCTATACTCTTTACACTATTTGGTATCTCTATATTTGTCAAGTTGTTGCAACCTTCGAACGCATAGCTTCCTATAAATTTACAACTACTTTCAATTATCGTGCTTGTAATATCCGTTGATATAGTATCAGCCAAATATATGTATAAATTGTCAGGATTCCCCAAATATTTTAACCCATCTTTTATTGTGTATTGTAAACTACTGCAGTTAGTGAACGCATAACTTCCTATAATCGTTACACTGCTGGGTATCTCTATACTTGTCAAACTACTGCAGTTATAGAACGCACTATTTCCTATACTTGTTACGCT
>JAFQMX010000010.1 GCA_017396125.1 Clostridia bacterium | reverse complement strand
GGGCCTTGCGATGGCTCGAAAGGGACTTGAGGTTTTGATGCTTTCGGTGTCGTTGGACAACGCAGGTTATCTTGCTTGTAATCCCAGCATAGGCGGTACTGCCAAAGGTCACCTCGTAAGAGAAATCGACGCTTTGGGCGGAGAAATGGGTAGGCTTGCGGACAAAACGCTCACCCAACTGCGTATGCTCAATGCATCCAAAGGCCCTGCAGTGCAATCACTTCGTGCACAGGTGGATAAGTATAAGTATCACACGCTTGCAAAATCCGTGCTGGAAAAGCAAAAGGGGCTTCATCTCAAACAGGGTGAGGCGGTAGAGGTGCTCATCGAAGACAACAAGGTGGTGGGAGTAAGAACCACCCAACAAACTTTTTGGACGAAAGCTCTGGTGCTGTGCGCCGGAGTTTATCTCAATTCTGCCATTATTACTGGCGAAGTGTCTGAAAACAAAGGCCCGAACGGCTTTCCGTCAGCAAGCCTGCTAACACAATCACTGGTAAATCTTGGCATATCCGTAAGACGATTCAAGACGGGTACTCCTGCTAGAATAAAACGTTCTACGGTGGATTTGGATAGACTTGAATTGCAGCGTGGAGAAAAGCATCCGTACACCTTTTGCGGTGACGGTCTAAAGGTAAAGTACGACAAGGCTTGTTGTTATCTTGGCTACACCAACCCGGCGACTCACGGCATAATCGAGCGCAATTTGGACAAAACGGCGCGAAAAATGGGGCTCGTAACTGGAGCAGGTGCGAGATACTGTCCGTCCATCGAGGACAAAATTGTAAGATTCAAAGACAAGGAAAGACATCAATTCTTTCTTGAGCCCGAGGGCGACAGCACCGAAGAAATGTACGTGCAGGGCATTTCTACCTCGCTTCCCGCGGATATTCAAACCGATATGTACCGTAGTCTTGAGGGGTTTGAAAAAGTGGAAATTATGCGAGACGCTTACGCAATAGAGTACGACTGCATAGATTCGCTAGAGCTTTTTCCGACGCTTATGCACAAGCGTTACGGCGGACTGTTTTTCGCAGGACAAATCAACGGTACGAGCGGTTACGAGGAGGCTGCTGCGCAAGGCTTAGGTGCGGGAATAAATGCAGTGGCTTACGTAAAGGATCAGCCGTACACCGTGCTGACGAGAGATAATTCTTATATAGGCGTATTGATAGACGATTTGGTCACTAAAGGAACGGACGAGCCGTACCGTATGATGACCAGCCGTTCGGAATACAGATTGTGTTTAAGACAGGATAACGCGGATTTGCGACTTACTCCTTTGGGTAGAAGCTTGGGGCTTGTCAGCGACCGTCGTTGGAGAAAATTTCAAAAAAAATGTAAGGACGTGGATAAGGTAAAGGCGATGCTTAATACCTCGTTTGCTCCGTCCGCAACTGACGCGATATTGACCGAGGCAGGCGAGCCTACCGCAAAAAGCGGTATGACGCTGGAGGCGATAATGAAGCGCCCTGCCGTTACCGTACCGCTACTTAAAAAGCATTTTAATTGTCTCAGCGGAGTGGGAGACGAGGGGCTTTTCGAGGTGTACACCTTTGTAAGATACCAAGGCTATATGGATAGACAAGAATCCGCCCGTCGTGATTGCGCAAGGTACGAAAACACTCCGCTTTCCGTAGACACTGACTACTTTGCGATAAAGGGCTTGCGCTACGAGGCTGCAGAAAAGTTGGACAAAATAAAACCGCTGTCCGTTGGACAAGCGAGTAGAGTTTCGGGAGTTAATCCTGCCGACATCAATGTATTGATTATTGCCTTGAGCAAAAATTTAAAGACTGTTTAGGCAGATGATTGTGATAAAAAAACAAAACCGATTGAGCAATTTTCAATCGGTTTTTTGTTGCTAAAAACTGGGTTGTTAGTTTGCGTTTGGTCGCAAAAATGAGGGTACGTTATCGCTTTCTTAGGTCAGTATTGCTGACGGAGGTCACGATAGAGTTGTTTTTGTCGAACAATCTCGAGGCTATTCTTTCGCCGTAGCGCGCGGAAATTTGTTCGTAGTCGAGGTTGGTGGTAATCACCGTACTGCGCTTTTTTGCCGTGCGCTCATTAAGCACGAGATATAGGTATTCCTCGCTGACGTTGTTGAGCTTGGTTTCGCTACCAAGGTCGTCAATAACCAGCATATCGCAGTCGAGATACGGAAAGATAATTTCCGCTTTGTCCGCAAGCGGAGCGGTGTGATATTTTAGCATATCGTTGATAAAACCAAAGGCGGTGGTAAGAAAGCAGGTGTAACCTTTTTTTAGTACGCAGTCCGCCATAGCCGTCGCAAGATAAGACTTTCCGCTACCGCATTTTCCCACGATAACCACATTATTTTTGTTGACTTCGGGAAATTTCGCACAGTATTTTTGCATAATAGCGTAAACCCTTTTCGCCAGCTCGCTTTCCTCCCCAAACAAATCAAAATTACTTTCTTCAAAGGAGAAAAGAGTGGTGTCGGCAGCGGTTTGGTGTGCGATAACGCATCGGCAATAGCCGTTTGAGGTAACACCGCTGTCACCGCAAATTTCGCAGTGCGGTGCAGGCTCGAGCATTTCTAGCTTAATACCGATTTTTTGCAAAAACAATAGACGTTTTTCGCGCAATTTTGCAAGCTCGTTTTCGTCGCCCTTGCCCTTGAGCACGTCTAGTCGGAGCGAACGAATTTGTTTTTCTAACTCATAATACTCGGGTTGAGTTTCTAGCAAAAGCGCGTGCAAACGGTCAGCGTCGAGAAGTTCGCGCTTTCGTCTGTCGCGTATAAAATTAAGACTTTGTTTGGTAGTCATAAATTCTCCTGATTTTGCGTTTGCGCAAGGTGGCGCAATTTGCATTTTGCGTTTGCGCAAGGTGGCGCAATTTGCATTTTGCGTTTGCGCAAGGTGGCGCAATTTGCGTCGATTACAGCTCGTCGTCCTTTAGCGAAAACAGCAGAGCATTGATTTCGTCGGCGGATTTGCGGGTAACCACGGTGGTGGTTTTTTGCTCGTAAGAAATTTTCTTTACCTCGTCGAGAGTATGAGCATTTTTGGAATTATAGTGGGAGAGCAGGGAGTTGAGATAAGCCATTCCACCCTTGCCCATAGCCTTTTCTGCAGCGTATAAAATAACTTCAAAAGGCATGCTCCAACTTTGTGTCCAGGTGCGGAAGTAGTTGCGATCCCAATCGGTAACGTTACGCTTCGTGCCGGATTTTTCGAGTACGTCCTTGATTTTTTCGTCCAAGCTCTCCAGCGCGGACAGATATTCGTTGATGGTCGCCAAGCTGGTAAGTCCCATCTTGAAGTATTTTTCCACAAGGCTATCCATACCCTCTGCGGTACGTATAGAACGCTTAAAGCAGTAGGCGGAAATTTCCTGCAATGTGAGTTCGTCAAAGCCGAATCCTTTCCATTTGATAATATAGGTTTCGATAAAGTAATCGAGATTTTCGTAATAAACGCCAAGCCTGCGGGTAATTTCTTTTGCGAGCGCAAACAACGAATCACGCTCGGCTATGTAGCTTTCGATTTCGCCGTAGCTCATAGCGTGCTTTTCGTACATGCGGGTGAGTAAAGCGTCCAGCTTTTCCATACCGCCCTTTTTGATGAGCTTGGCGGTTTTGACCACGGTTTCTGGCAAAAATCCTAAATTTTTCGTCCATTTTTCATACAGTCTGCGGTCGTTGATGTCAGGGGTGCGACGCGAACCCATAGCTTTCATAACGGTAGCGATTTCGCCCGAATTTAAATCGAAAGCGTCCAGTCTTGCCGTAACGCCCTCGTACGAAGTGTAACCCTCGTGCGCGAGATTGCGCGCCACCGCCAAAACGTACGGGTAGCCGATATCCTTGCCCTTGTAGCGCACGCAGTAGGCGATAATAGCGAGCATAGCGTCCACGTCTATATGTAAATTCTCCATAATGGAGTAGTATTCATTGTATTCGTTTGGCAAAATCATGCGCTCGGGCAGCATTGCGTGAAGCTGGTCGTTAAACGACTTGTATTTTTCCTTGCTGAATTTTTTGATAGGCTTTTCGCGTCTGACAGGCAAATATTCTACGCTGACGGGGTCTGTAGAAACAACGTTAACCAAACCTTGCTCCTGCCAGTAACAGTACGCTTCGCAAATTTCATTTTCATCCATGTTGAGTCTGCGTGCCATAATAGAGGCAGAGTTTTCGCTAGTACTGCTACAAGCGAGGCTGAGACCGTACAAATACACCTTTACGTAGCCTTCGGGAGCGTAGGGCATATATTCTATTATGAAAAGATTGTCCAGCAATATTTTCTGAAAGAGAGCTTGTTCGCTCGAAAGCTTGATAGTCATAAAATTCACCTTTTTGCAAAGAAAAGTTTTTTTGAAATAATGTAAGGACAAAAAAATCAACGAATAAAAGATTAATGAATAGATATTTTTGTCGGTAGATATTTATAATACCATTAAATCCGCCGTTTTTCAAGCGCTTGGGGCAAAAATATAAAAATTTTATAACAAAATTTCGTAAAAGCGAGAATTTACACCGTTTGTCATATCAAAAATACCTTTTGGTTTTGGTAACGAAAAAAATTTTTACTGTAAATCGAGGCTAATTCTTGCAAAAAAGTGGCAAAATAAGGTAAAATTTCCAAATTGCTTGCAAATTTTATTGCATAATAACCTGCGAAGTGTTATAATAGCATAGAAATTTTTTTTATTAGGAGTTATTATGAAAAGAAGTGAAATTGATAAAAAATACAAGTGGAGATTAGAGGATATCTTTGCTACCGACGAAGAGTGGGAAAAAAGATTTGAAGCTGTCAAGGCTAGATTGAGCGAATTTGCTGCGTTCAAAGGCAAGTTGGCACAAAAGGATGAGTTGCTTGCTTGTCTTAAGCTTGACGACGAAATCTCGATGGAGATAGAAACTCTTTTCGTTTACGCAAGAATGCGCAAGGACGAGGAGTCTGCCGAAAAATACGTTGCTATGTGCAACCGTATCGAGAACATGATAAGCGAAATGAGCGCGGCTTGCTCTTTTATCAGCCCTGAAATTTCCAAAATCCCAGCAAAAATCTTGTTGGATTTTGCTGAGATGCCTGAATTCTCCGATTACGACAGGCTTTTGAAAGAAACCGTTCGTACCAAAAAGCATATCCTTAGCGAAAAGGAAGAAAGACTTCTTGCTATGACCGGAAAACCGCTTGACGGCTTCCAAAATATTTTTATGACCTTCAACAACGTTGACATTGATTTTCCAACCATCAACGTTGAGGGTGAAAAGGTAAAGCTTACTCACGGAAAATATTCTTTCCTTTTGCAAAACAAAAACCCTAAGGTAAGAAAGGCTGCTTACGAGGGCGTTTACAACACTTATATCAAAAACATCAACACTATCGCCGCTATGTATTCCAGCTCCGTAATGGCTGATAACTTCTACGCGCAGGCGAGAGGTTACAAGAGCTGTCTCGACAAGGCTCTCTATATAGATGACGTGCCTTCGGCTGTTTACAAGAATCTCATCAAATCCGTAAACAAGCATTGCAAGTCCGTTCACAAGTACGTTGCTCTCCGCAAAAAGATGCTTGGACTCCGCACCATGCATATGTACGATATGTATCTCCCTATCGTAGAAAACGCCGAAATTTCCGTTCCGTACGAGCAGGCTTACGATATGGTGCTCGAAGGACTCAAGCCACTCGGCGAGGAATACAGAAATCTTCTTTTGAAGGCGCGTGACGAGGGATGGATTGACGTTATGGAAAACGAGGGCAAGCGTAGCGGAGCATACAGCTGGGGATGCTATACCTCCAATCCGTACGTTCTTTTGAATTACTCCTATACCACCCACGATATCTTTACCTTGGCGCACGAGCTCGGACACTCCATGCACTCTTATATGTCGCACAAAAACCAGCCGTACGCAAAGGGATCGTACAGAATTTTCGTAGCAGAGGTTGCTAGTACCGTAAACGAAGTTCTTCTCCTCAAGAGCCTCGTAAAGACTGAAAAGGATCCTGCTGTCAAGAAGTTCCTTTTGTCCTACTATCTTGATATGATTCGTACTACCTTGTTCCGTCAGGCAATGTTTGCTGAATTCGAGCAGAACACTCACGATATGGAGCAGAACGGACAGCCTCTTACCGTAAAGGCAATGAGCGATATGTATCTTGATCTTAACCGCAAGTATTACGGAAAGAGCGTTATGCACGACGACTTTATCAAGTATGAGTGGGCGAGAATTCCTCATTTCTACAACGCTTTCTACGTTTACAAGTACGCAACCGGTATCACCAGCGCAATCAATATCGTGAACGATATTCTTACCACCGGCAATACCGACAACTACTTCAAGTTCCTCTCGGCAGGCGGAAGCGACAGTCCGTACAATATTCTCAAGATTGCAGGTGTGGATCTTGCTACCAGCAGGCCTTATGACGTTGCAATGAAGGAATTTGCCGACACTCTCGAACAGCTTAAAAAGCTTTTGGAAGAAAAATAATCTTTTTAATTGCAACATTTTTTTCAACAACCGTAAATGTAGCAATAATCGGAGATTTTAGATGAAGAAAAAATTAGCGGTTATTATTGTATGCTTGTTTTCTCTGTTTGCCGTGGGTTGCGCTGACGTAAGCGTCAACGTTTTGGCATACAGTCGCGCGGGATACAATTACCGACAAGTCAATATCGTGTTGCCGCAAAGCGCGTACAATACTCTCAATTCCACTTATAGCCTGGAGAGATATTTTACCGATTTGTGCGTTGCGGTGGACTGTGGATATCAGTTTGATACAGTGGCGAGCGGTAGCGGAAATACCGTTATTGTGTTATACAAAATGTACGATCCGTCCGAGCAGTCCGACGATTTTACTTCGGGAATGGAGGTTAGTACCGACAGAGGATTTTTCTTTACCGAAGTTTCCGTTGAAGGAAAAAATCCTTTTGATATAATCAGGCTTTGCGAAAACGGTGAAGTGGACGCGACTTATAGCGACACGGCAAAAATTTTCTTTGCGATTTTCAACGGAATCGGCTCGGTGAAATCAATTTACGAATATTATCCTATGCTCGAAGGTGTTGATATGTCCGACCTTGAACTTAACTTTTATTACGAGGGGAAGGCGTTGATGACAGATGATAACGCTGATGCTAAGGAAACTGCCGATTACACACAATATTACAGATGGGTAACTACCTACAAGGACGCGTTGCTTGCTCAAACGCCTAACGTTGAGTTTAGCTACAAGGTGGCTTCGTCTATGGGCTGGTATATTCTTGCTTTTGTTATTGCTGCGGCAGTAGTGGCGATACTCGTTATCGTGCGAAGAAAAACTAGGGACAAGGGCAAGGAAGCCGTAATTATGACTCCGTCGGAAGTCTATTATCAGATGGCGACCAATAAACGAGAGCAAACGGCAAAGCATATGAATGAACAAAAAAGCGGAGTCTTTGAGGAATTTTCCGATAAAAAAGAAAACAGCGTGTTTGAAGAATTTGGACAAACTGACGAGGTTTTCGAAGAATTTGACAACGGTAAGAGGTAATTATGCCAAAAAAAGAGGTTCATCCAAATATTAAGGCGCGAATGATGCCTCACAACGACGAGGCTGAGCAGGCTGTTTTGGGAAGTATTCTTATCGACGAATACGCCCCGGTTGCCATTATGAGCAAGCTTGCTACCGAGGATTTTTATACGACGGCGCACAAGGTTATATTTGACGCAATGTCTATTTTGTATAACCGCAACCGTCCCATAGATATCGTTACCGTGGTTCAACAGCTTGAAACAGCGGGAGATATGGAAAAAGCGGGGGGAATAGATTATCTTACTACGCTCACCAACATGGTTCCTGCTGCATCCAACTACCGCTACTATTCGGATATCGTTGCCGAAAACAGCATGAGACGCAAATTGATAAGGTTTGCGACCAACCTCAGCGACGAGGCGTACGGCGAGGGCGGAGAAGATTTGTTAGCTCGTGCCGAAAGCGAAATTTTTGCGCTCGGTCAACAAGAAGAGGACCGTTCGCTCGTACATATAGTTGAACCGCTAAAGGAAGCGATAGACCGTATGGAAAGCATTGAGCGTGATCCTTTGGCGTTTAGAGGAATTCCTACGGGATTCAGGGCGCTGGACAATTTGCTCAACGGCTTTCAGGCTGGCGATTTGATTATTATTGCGGCTCGTCCGGGACAAGGAAAAACCAGTATAGGTATGAACTTTATCCAGGCGGCTGCGCTCAGCGGACGCAAGAGCGAGTCGGGTAAGACTGTTCCGTTTAGGTGCGCTGTGTTTTCTTTGGAAATGCCGGCGGAGCAGCTTGCAAGAAGAATGCTTTGTTCGGTAGCCAAGGTGGATATGACTCGCGCGAGCTCGGGGAAAATGGACGACAACGAATGGCGACGCATTATGACCGCCAAGCCAAAGCTGGACGCGGCGGAAATTTTTATAGACGATACCTCGACTATCAGACCAATGGACATAATTTCCAAGTGCCGTAAGCTCAAGAGAGAAAAGGGACTTGATATAGTTATGATAGACTATCTCCAGCTCATGAGCAGTGGTAAGAACGTGGAAAACCGTCAGCAGGAAATCAGCGAAATTACCCGTAATCTCAAGATTGCTGCAAAAGAATTGAAAGTTCCTATTTTGCTTCTTTCGCAGATGTCCCGAAAGATTGAGGACAGAAAAGAAAAGCTTCCGCTTCTCAGTGACCTTAGAGAATCGGGTGCAATCGAGCAGGATGCCGACATAATTATGTTTGTGCACCGTGAGCATGACGCCAACGACATGACGGTGGACGAGACTACGAGAAACAAGGTTAAGCTTATCGTTGCAAAGCACCGTAACGGTCGTACCGATGACGTTAATCTTGTTTGGAAAGGTGCGTACGTTTCCTTTGAAGAACCGGCTTCGCATTCCGAGCAGCCCGCACAAAACGAGGTTGTTCAAAAGGCGGAAAAGATGCTTGAAATGGCGAATGACGACGAGGATATCTTGTAGCGTATCCGCAATTTAATGACAAAATGACAAAAAGCTCACTCGCGTTATTCGTGGCAGTGGGCTTTTTCTTTTTTGCCTGATTAATAACCTCGTCGCTATTTGCTTGGCAAAAATTCAGTAATTGTTTAGCTTGGACATTTTGTTGCGAGAGTGACTCGTATGCTATGTCGTAAACAAAAGTCCCACAATCAAATGATTGTGGGAATAACAGTCTAATAATTGAAAAAATGTGTGGGCTTATACGAAAAGCATATTTTGGCTTTTTTCCACGTACACCTGCTGGGCAGTCTTAATAAAATCCTGAGCAGCCTTGGACAAATATCTCGTTCCACTGTACGCAAGACAAATGTTGCACACGGTCGAAGCGTTGTTGAGTGGGAAAAAGTCCACCTGTGAGTCCTCGGAGAAGTTGACGTGCAAACTGTTTAGGAACATTTCGGGATAAACCGTTATGCCCATACCCTTAACGCTGAGCGCAAATGCTGTTTCGACGTTTTCGGTTTCTAGCAAAATTTGCGGTTGAATGTTTTTGCTTTTTAGATACAAGTCGATAAGCGAGCGCACTCTGTTTCGCTTTTTGAGTAGAAGAAATGGGCAGTCCTTAAACGGCGCAATATCTGCAGATTCCGAGAATTTTCCGCGCATGAAGTCGGTTTTTTCGCCGAAAACCTGAGACATGAATTTTCGCGGAACTACCAAAAACAGTCGGTCGGTCATAAGCGGAATGGTTTCGATGCCCTCCAGCGTGATGGGGGCAAAGCCTATCATTATGTCTATCATACCGTGCTGAAGCTGATGCTCCAGAGTTTCGGAGTTGGCTTCGACCAAGGTAATTTCCACCAAAGGATGCTTTTGATTGTAGAGAGGCAAGACTTCGGGGAGCAACGCGCTACCTCGGGTGTGCGAAACTCCTATCTTGATTTCACCGCGACAGTTGTTGTTTATATCGTCTATCTCGCGCAAAATCTGGCGTTTTTCGTCAATAATTTTGTTTGCTGCACGCAAAAATCTCGTGCCGGCATAGGTGAGAGATAGCGACGGTGAGCGCTCAAAAAGCTGTATACCAAGTTCTTTTTCTAACTTAATAATTTGGTTGGACAGCGATTGCTGACTGATAAAATGGCGTTCGGCTGCCTTCGTAATATTGAGTTCTTCCGCAACCGTAATAAAATATTCCAAAGCCAAAAAATTCATATTGCCTCCGTTGATGATACAATTATAAAAAATATTGAGCAAAAACGCAAGTGTTTGGCAATATTATTTTTGTAAAAACGCTTTGTCACAATCAAACGGTTGTGACAAATGTGTAAAAAAAAGTGTTTTATCGCTAGGCAAAATTGTTTGTTCTAAATAATTATATATGATAAAATATATACGATAAAATTTTCGTTGCTGTGTAATGCCAGCGAAAAGCAATAAGAGGAGCAACAATGAAAAATAACAAAAAATTGGTAATCAATACCGCGTGGTGCAAAGGCTGTGGAATTTGCTCGGCTTTTTGTCCAAAACAAGTCTTGGAAGTCAAGGCTAAGGTAAAAATAGTCAATTTAGACGCTTGTATTTATTGCGGACAGTGCGAAATGAGATGCCCTGACTATGCAATCTATCTGGAGGACACTAACAATGACGCGTAAAGTTTTGATGCAGGGAAACGAAGCTGTTGTTGAGGGCGCAATTAAGGGAGGAATGAGATTTTTCGCAGGATACCCTATCACGCCTTCTACCGAAATCGCCGAAATGGCTGCTTTGAAGCTCCCTAGAGTAGGTGGAAGATTTATTCAGATGGAGGATGAAATCGCTTCGATGGCGGCAGTTCTCGGTGCTTCTGCCGTAGGAACGAAAACTATGACGGCAACCAGCGGTCCGGGATTTTCACTAAAGCAGGAAAACCTTGGCTACGGTTGTATGACTGAGCTTCCTTGTGTAGTAGTAAACGTTCAGCGTAGCGGACCTTCTACCGGTCTTCCTACTTCACCTTCGCAGGGTGACGTAATGCAGGCAAAATGGGGAACTCACGGTGATCATCCGGTTATCGCACTTTCTCCTAGCAGTGTAGAAGAAACGTATCATCTCACTATCAGATGTTTTAACCTTGCGGAAAAATATCGTACGCCAGTTATTCTCCTTATGGACGAAATCGTGGGTCATTTGAGAGAGGGTGTAAGTATTCCTGAAAACGAGCAAGTTGATATTATCGAAAGAAAGCTTAAGGAGCGTCCAGACGTGTTCCATCTTCCTTATCACGTATGTGAAGGTGAATACGTGCCACGTTGGCATCTTACTGGTTATGACGTTAGATACAACATTACTGGTCTTGCACACGGTGTTGACGGATTCCCTACCAACAATAACGAGATTGCCGGAGCACTCGTAACAAGATTGGTCGAAAAGATCAATCACGGTTACGAAGATATCGTGACCTTTGAAGAGTATATGCTTGATGACGCTGATATGATGGTAGTTTGTTACGGCGGAACTGCTCGTAGCGTAAAGACTGCAGTTGATATGGCTAGAGCACAGGGTATCAAGGTAGGTATGTTCAGAGCAATTACCGTTTGGCCTTCACCAGAAAAAGAACTCAAAGCTCTTTCTAAAAAGATTAAGAGCGTTATCGTAGCAGAACACAACTACGGACAATATTCGTTGGAAGTACAGCGTATTATCGAAAGACCTGTCGGATTTGTCGGCAAGGTGGATGGTACCGTTATTACTCCTGACGAAGTTCTTGCAAAAATCAAGGAGGGCAGATAAATGGCTAGCAAGCTTATTGATAAATACATGAGAGAGGATCATCTTCCTCATATATGGTGTCCGGGTTGCGGTCACGGTATTTTGATGCGTAACGTTGCAAAGGCTATCGATAATCTTGGCATCAACCAAGAAAAGGTTTGTCTTGTTTCTGGTATTGGTTGTGCGGCAAGAGCTGCAGGTTATATGGATTTCCAGACGATGCATACCACTCACGGTAGAGCAATAGCGTTTGCTACCGGCGTAAAGATGGCAAGACCTGACCTCGAAGTTATAGTTATTGCAGGTGACGGCGATATCGCTGCAATTGGTGGTAACCACCTTATTCACGCTGCAAGAAGAAATATTAATATCACTGTAATCGTATTCAACAACGATATTTACGGTATGACCGGCGGACAGTATTCTCCAACCACTCCTACTGGAGACTATGGTACCACTGCACCTTACGGCAATCTTGATAGACCGTTTGATATTGGCCTTTTGGCTGCAGCTGCAGGCGCGTCTTATTCGGCTAAGGGAACTTGTTATCACGTTCCACAGACCATTAAGCTTATCGAAGACGGCATCAAGCACAAGGGCTTTGCTCTTATCGACTGCTTGGGTGTATGTCCTACCTATTACGGCCGTAAAAACAAGAAGGGCGGTGCGGTAGAAATGCTTACTCGTCAAAAGGAAAACATGATTACTGCCGAGCAGGCATACAAACTTCCTATACACGAAAGAGAAAGCAAGGTTATTCTCGGAAAGATTGCGGAAAACGACTTCCCTGAGTTTACCGAGGAATATCAAAAAATTATCGACAGGTTGGTGAAGCAAAATGGATAGAATGGAATTAAGACTTACCGGTTCTGGCGGACAGGGTGTAATCCTTGCCACCATCATTTTGGCAGAAGCCGCACTATATAGTGGAAAAAATGCAGTTCAGAGTCAGTCGTATGGTCCTGAGGCGAGAGGCGGAATGTGTAAAGCTGAGGTTATTATTTCGGAGGACGAAATTGGTTTTACTAAGGTTATGAAGCCAACCTTCCTTCTTGCGCTCACTCAGGAGTCGCTCAATAAATTTGGCGCAACTGTTGATGAAAATTGCGTAATCATGATGGACGATTCTCTTGTTGAAATCGAAACCAAGGCTAAAAACGTAATCAAAGCACCTATTCTTGCGACTGCTCGCGAAAAAGTGGGCAAGGCTTTCACTGCTAATATTGTAGCGGTAGGCGCAATTAACAAGGCTCTCGGGCTTGCAAGCTTCGAAAACCTCAAAGAAGCGGTTATGGGACATATCCCTGCGGGAACCGAGGAGATCAATATCAAAGCTCTTGAAATGGGCAACGATTTGATTAAATAATTTAAAAAGAAACTTAAATTTTTAAGGACAAATAAATAATGAAAATTCACGAATATCAGGCAAAAGAATTGTTTATGGCATACTCTATTCCTACACAGGATGGAGTGTTGGTCAAAGAAGGAGAAGAATTTCCTGCAATTAATTTTGAGCCTCCTTATGTAATTAAAGCACAGGTTCATAGTGGTGGCAGAGGAAAGGCTGGCGGTGTTAAACTTGCTAAGACTTTGGAAGAAGCGCAAAATATTACTAACGAAATGATGGGTAAAATTTTGTACACCAAGCAGGTTCCGGATGGAAAGAGAGTGAGCAGAGTGCTCGTTACTACCGCAGTGGATATCCAAAAGGAATTTTATCTTTCTCTTACCGTTGACGCGGCTAGAGAAGGTATTGCAGTGATTGCATCTGGTGAGGGCGGTACGGAAATTGAAGAAACCGCTGCTAATCGTCCAGAGGCGATTATTACCGAGGTTATTCCTTATGAGATAGGAGTTAAGGATTATCACGCGCGTAGCATTGCAAAGCGCATGGGCATCAAACCGCAAAACGTAAAGACTTTCGTAGCTATGCTCAAAAATCTTTATAGACTCTTTATGGAAAAAGATTGCTCGCTTGTAGAAATCAATCCACTCGTAGAAAACGACGAGGGACTTATTGCAATCGATGCGAAAATCAACTTTGATGACAACGCAATTTTTAGACACAAGGACATCGAAGCTCTTCGTGATTTGGGAGAGGAAGATGCAAAAGAACTTGAGGCATCCAAGTACGACCTCAATTACGTATCTCTTTCAGGAAATATCGGCTGTCTAGTTAATGGTGCAGGACTTGCAATGGCTACTATGGACATCATCAAAGCTTATGGTGGTGAACCTGCTAATTTCCTTGACGTAGGTGGTAGCGCAACTGCAGAAAGAGTAGCTGCAGCATTTAGAATTCTTCTTTCTGACCCTAACGTGCAGGCAATTATGGTTAACATCTTTGGCGGAATTATGAAGTGTGACGTAATTGCTGCAGGTATCGTAGAAGCTGCTGGCGTGGTTGGACTCAAGGTTCCGCTAATCGTAAGACTTGATGGAACTAACGTTGAACTTGGTAAGGAAATTTTGAGTAAGTCCGGTCTTGATATAATTCCGGCAGAAGACATGCACGACGCTGCTGTCAAGGCAATAGCTGCTATTAAGAGGTAATAAAATGAGCGTTCTTATAGATAAAAATACAAAAGTTCTCGTTCAGGGAATAACCGGCGGGGCAGGTAAGTTCCACGCAGAACAAATGATTAAGTACGGCACTCAAATCGTGGGTGGTGTTACCCCGGGTAAGGGCGGAGAAGAAGTTCTCGGTGTGCCCGTATTCGACACCGTAAGAGAAGCCAAAGAAGCAACTGGTGCAACTGCTTCGGTAATTTACGTTCCTGCAGCGTTTGCAGCAGACGGAATTTGCGAAGCGATTGATGCGGAACTCGACCTTGTAGTTTGCATTACCGAGGGAATTCCTGCTCTTGATATGCTTAGAGTAAAGAGATATCTCCGTGGCAAAAAGACTAGACTTATTGGACCTAACTGTCCTGGACTTATCTCTCCAGGAAAGTGCAAAATCGGAATTCTTCCGGCTGCAATTCATCACGAAGGACACGTTGGTGTGGTTTCTAGATCCGGAACTCTTACCTACGAGGCCGTTAATCAGCTTTCGCAATATAAGATGGGACAGAGCACCGCTATCGGTATCGGTGGCGACAGCCTTAGAGGCACCGGCTTTATCGACGCACTCAAGCTTTTCAACGACGACCCAGACACCTATGCGATTGTAATGATTGGTGAAATCGGTGGCTCGGGCGAAGAAGAGGCTGCAGAGTGGATAAAGGAAAATTGCAAAAAGCCTATTGTTTCCTTTATTTCTGGTAGTACTGCTCCTAAGGGAAAACGTATGGGACATGCAGGCGCAATAATCTCGGGCGGAAAGGGAACTGCTGCGGGCAAGAAAGAAGCGCTCCGTAGTGTAGGCGTAGCGGTTGCTGAAACTCCTGACCTTATCGGTATTACGATGAAGAATCTTCTTACCGAAAAGGGCTTGTACGAAAAGTGTGTAACTATTAAGTAAGAAAGTTTTATAATTTTTTCAAAGATCTTGCTCCGACTTTTGTCGGGGCAGGTTTTGTCTGTAAAGACGTTATATTGTCGCGGTGAAATTATGCTTGTCGCAAAAAACGCTATACGTTATGCGAAAATTTTGACCGCAATTAAATTTAGGAGTAAATTTTATGGAAGAAAAACAGTTGAAAGAAGAAGTTGTTTCTTCTGACAGCGAGCAAGAAAGCGTTGCTACTGAAAAGAAAAGCGGCGGAGCGAAGTGGATTGGACTTGCTGTTGCTCTCGTTATTATCGGTGCGATTGCCGCTTGGGTAATTTACAACGGCGTGTCTGGCAAGAAAGAAATTGATCAGCTCTTCAAAATGTCTTCGCTTTTCGTAGGATTGTTTGTTGTAGTAGCACTTGGATATATGCTTGGTAGAGTTACCATCAAGGGAGTAAACCTTGGTACTGCGGGCGTATTTCTAGTAGCAATTTTGTTTGGATTTTTGTGCACGCTTATTCCTGGCGATATGCCGGTGCTTGGTGGTTTTAAATTGCAGGCAGGTTCGGCCAACACTTCGTATTACAAGACGGTAATTTCTAACATCGGTCTTATAATGTTCGTAGCGTCAGTTGGATTTATTGCAGGCCCTAATTTCTTCAGAAATCTCAAAAAGAATTTTAAGACCTACATACTACTTGGCGGTATCATTATCGCAACTGGAACTCTCGTAACTATTTTGTTCATATGGCTTTCGCCGTATGGCTCTGACTTTTGGTCGGGAATTTTGTCGGGAGCGCTCACTTCTACACCAGGCTATTCGTCGGCTATCGAAGCGGCTACGCTTAAAGGAATACCTACAACTTTGGTTACCGTTGGATACGCAATTGCATATCCGTTTGGCGTACTTGGCGTAGTTTTGTTCGTTCAGCTTATGCCTAAGTTTCTCAAGGTTGATATGGAAAAGGAAAGAGCGTTGCTTTTGAGCACGGCGACCGAACACAAAAAAGACGAATTAAAGCTGTTTGAGTGTGACTCTTATGGATTTACTGCGTTTGCATTGGCAGTAATTGCAGGCTTGGTTGTAGGCGCTGTAAAAATTCCGCTTCCTGGTGGCGCAAGCTTCTCGCTTGGTACTACCGGCGGCGTGCTTATTATGGGACTTGTATTTGGACACTTTGGGAGAATCGGAAAGCTTTCACTTAAAATACCTGCCGCAACGACCAAGGTTTTGAAAGAGCTTGGACTTATGCTATTCCTTATTGGCGCGGGTGTAGACGGTGGCGTTCAGCTCGTTAGCGCAGTAAAGGGAAATGCAGATATAGTTGTATGGGGATTCCTCGGTGGAATAGTTATGACACTTGCCCCTATGGTAGTAGGATTCTTTCTTGCAAAATATCTACTCAAACTTCCGCTTCTCAACAACCTCGGCTCTATCACCGGCGGAATGACCAGTACTCCGGCGCTCGGAACGCTCATTTCTACCGCAAAAACCGATGATGTAGCAGGTGCGTACGCATCTACCTATCCTATCGCACTCGTTTTGGTAGTGCTTGCTTGTAATCTCATGGTGGGATTGATTTAATCAAATCAAAGTTAGGCAAACTAATAAAAAGTAAATTAAAAGACGCTTTGAGAAAGTTCAGAGCGTCTTTTTTGCTTTTAAATAAGTATTGAAAATAATATTTAGTACATAGAAAATATTGTTCAATAATTTTTTCTGCCCACGAGATAATCTATATCAACGTCGAAGCAGTCTGCGAGCAACCAAAGTGACGTAATCGATGGTTCTTTTTTTTCATGCAACCATGCACTGATCGTATTTTGCTTTACTCCTGCCTTTTCGGCGAGCTTAACTTGGTTGTAGCCGTTTTCTTTCATTAACTCTTTAATTCTTTCCGCAACAATAATTTTCATCTTTTACTCCTATTATGATCAAAGTGTTGACATT
>JAFQMX010000058.1 GCA_017396125.1 Clostridia bacterium | reverse complement strand
GGCAAGCCGGTATTACGAGCGTAGTAATGTCTGATGGTGTAGAAAGCATCGGATTGAGAGCGTTTGACGAATGTAGTAATCTATTGAGTGTGACAATAGGAAAAAGTGTAGATGTAATTGCGGATTTTGCTTTTAGTGCATGTTATAGATTAGTCGAAGTAATAAATAATTCTTCACATATTACAATAACCAAAGGTAGTGGCAAAAACGGAAGTGCAGGCTATTGTGCCTTGGCTGTGTATAATAGAACGGACGAATACACAGGCGAATTTGTTAATGATAACGGATTTATAATATACTCGTATGACGAAGAAAAGGTTTTGGTTGCATACGACGGGAGTGAAACGGAATTGACTTTGCCGAATTATATCACTGCTATCAATCAATACGCATTTTATAGGCAAGCCGGTATTACGAGCGTAGTAATGTCTGATGGTGTAGAAAGCATCGGATTGAGAGCGTTCTCAAACTGTGACGAATTGAAGAGTGTAATTTTTTCTAATAATCTCAAGAGCATTGGGGCGGAGGCGTTTGGGTATATTTCCGGCCTTGAAAAAATAGAAATTCCGGATTCTGTTACGGAAATAGACAATAATGCGTTTAGCGCATGTAAAAACCTAAAGAGCGTAACGATTGGTAATAGTGTGAAGACCATCGAATCAAACGCTTTTATCGGTTGCTTAAGGCTTGTGGAAGTAATTAACAAATCTCCGTATTTAACGGTAACTAGAGGGGATAGCGGCAACGGTTTTGTAGGTTATTACGCAATGGCTATATACAATAGCGGAGATGAGTATGCTGGTGAATTTTTTGTCGACAACGGATATAGTGTGTGTTCGTACGGAGAAGAAAGAATATTGCTCGGTTATAGCGGAAGCGAAACGGACTTGACATTGCCAAATTATATAACGACTATCAATCACTACGCATTTTATAGGCAAGGCGATATAACAAGCGTAGTAATTTCCGATAATGTAAAGACTATTGGTGGGGATGCGTTTTATAATTGTGAAAGCTTAACGAGCATAGTAATATCGGATAGCGTAGAGAGTATTGGTTTTGGCGCGTTTTCTCAAAATGTGAACCTGTCAAGTGTAACTATTGGAAAAAATTTAAAAATAATCAATGATTATGCGTTTTCTGGATGCATTAGCTTGGAGAGTTTGATAATACCGGATTCGACAACAAGCATAAGGGAGTTTGCGTTTTCTGGTTGCTACAATCTTATGCGTGTAACGATTGGAAGTGGTGTTGAAAATATTGGTGAAGGTGCATTTGATGACTGCTTTAAGTTATTGGAAGTAATCAATAATTCTTCACATATCACAATAACCAAAGGCAGTAGCAAAAACGGAAATGTAGGCTATTATGCATTAGCGATATATGATAATGGAAAAAAACCTACAGGAGAACTGACAAACGATAACGGATACGAAGTGTTTTCGTATGGTGAAGAAAAGGTTTTGATTGCATATGACGGAAGCGAAACGGATTTGACTTTGCCGGATTATATTACAATGATCCACAAATATGCATTTTATGGTTGCGATAGTCTTACTAGAGTAGAAATTCCAAATGGTGTTACTACTATTGGTGAAAGGGCCTTTTATGGTTGCGGTAGTCTTACTGATATAGAAATTCCAAATAGCGTGACCACTATTGGTGAAAGGGCCTTTTATGGTTGCGGTAGTCTTACTAGTGTGGAAATTCCAAATGGTGTTACTACTATTGGCAAATATGCATTTTGTGATTGCAGTAATCTAACTGATATAGAAATTCCAGATAGTGTTACTACGATTGGTGAATATGCATTTTATTGTTGCGGTAGTCTTACTAGTGTAGTTATTCCAAGTTCAGTTACTTTTATAGGTAATGGAGCTTTCGATGCTTGCATCAGTTTAATAAGCATAGTGATACCGGATTCGGTTAAAAGCATAGGTAATAGCGCTTTCTCTGGTTGCAAGAGTTTGAAGAGTATAGTTTTGCCAAATTCTATCACTGTCATCAGCAGAGCTACATTTAGCGGTTGCAGTAGTCTTATTAGTATAATTATTCCGGATTCAGTTATTAGGATAGAATTTTATGCATTTCATGGTTGCAGTAGTCTTACTAGTGTAGTTCTACCAAAAAGTTTGGCTAGTATAGACGATTATGCATTCTATAACTGTTCCAAATTAAAGTTTGTCTATTACAAGGGGACTGCAAGTGATTTTGATAAAATTACTGTTAATGCCTATGCGTATTTAAGAAAGAACACCATTTACTATTACAGCGAAACCGAGCCTGCGCTCAACGCTGACGAAACGGATTACGACGGCAACTATTGGCACTACGACACCGACGGCAAAACCCCTGTCGTTTGGGTTTATCAAAAGAAAAATTGAACGACGAAAGTAATAATAATTTTTTTGTTTAACTTATAAAAACAATAGTTTTTTAAGAAAGATTTTAAAATACGTATTGCAAAAGGGAACGGCAAAGAGAAATTGCTGTTCCTTTTTTGGTTTGAGTTATGGAGTGAGCGTTTGCGGTAAGTGATAGAAATGGTAATTGTTGGGTAAATTAAAAAAAAGCAGAGGTTGGTGTTTGTAAAAAATCAAACTGACGACTTTGTATTGACAAAAATACGTTTATAGGGTATAATGATATGTATGAGAAGATTTTTATTGATAATTCTGACGGCGATAATGTGCTTGGGAGTTGTTTCGTGTAGCAAAGTTGAGGGTACGTATACCGCAACTTGTGACAACTTGCAGCACGGAGTGTTTGACGTGTTTCTTGAGCTTAGAGGCAACGGCAAATTTTCACTTTATGCCAAGCACAAGACTATGGACATTATGGACAGTATTCGTTATAGCGGAACTTATGAGGTTGATAAGTCTAACGATGGCTCCGAATACGATACTTTGATACTTTATTACAACGAGTACAACGGAATCGACGATACCGTGTTGGAGGCAAAAACGAAAAAATGTAAGATTAATACCAAGGGCACCAAGGTTATTCTCACCAACTTCTTTGCTGAATCCAAAATTACCTTGAAGAAAAAGGCATAGATATTAACTATGAATGCAGACGATTAATATAAAGATATTGCGTGCGATTATGCTTTTTGGCGTTGGTGCACGCACGGACGCGAAGATGCTTTGGATGCTTCGCGCCAAAAATTTTCGGACGGGCAGGATTTTCGCCGTCACAAGAGAGGAGAGTTATGAAAGTTTGGAGAATTCACGCGCCAAATGACATCAGAGAAGAAGAGATGATGCTACCTGTAGGCGAGCATTGTGTCAAGATTAAGGTTATGTACACGGCGTTTTCGCTGACGGATAACCTGATTTTGAGCGGAAAAATGCAGGTCAATTATCCCGTAGTTCCTTGCCGCACCTGTATCGGTATGGTTTCGGAGGTGGGAGTAGGCGTAAAAACCTTGCAAAGAGGCGATATCGTCGCAGTAAAACCTTTTTCGCCTTGTGGAACTTGTCTTTCGTGCAAGCAAAACGTTACGTATAACTGCGAAAACAAGATTACTTACGGCGTAAACGAAGATGGATTTTTGCGAGATTTTGCGGTTGTTTCGGCATCCGATACCATTAAGCTTCCGGAAAGCATTGGGGCGAGCATGGACGCTGTTTTCCTTGAGCATATCGATATGTGTATTTCGGCAATCAGCAAGCTCGATATTGACAAGGGACAGTACCTTGTCATTATGGGGGCAACCGATATGGGCTTGATTCTGGCGCAAATCGCTATGTATTATCAAGCCGTTCCTATCGTGGTGGACGTTAGACAGGACTTTTTGGACAAAGCCAAGGACCTCGACATCTATTACACCATAAACAGTATGGAAACTGATGCTAGCAAGAAGATTTTTTCCATTACGGGCGGAAGAATGGGCGATGCGGTGGCTTATATGACCGCGGCGACTTTGCCTATAACTCAAGCGTTTGACTTTGTTAAAAAGAGCGGTAAGGCGGTTATCGTGGGCTGGCAAGATACGGCTAGCGACCTCTCGTACCCTTACGCGCAAATCGTCAACAAGCAGCTAGAGGTGCACGGCGTTTCGGGCAGTAACAACAACTATTTCTCGGCGGTCAATATGCTTGCAAACAAGGCGGTTAGAGTAAAGGGACTTATTGGTGACGTTATCGAAACCAAGGACATACCATCCTTTATCAAGGCATCGGACAACAAGGACAAGTACTTTAAGACCATCGTAAAGTGTTCGGATTTTTAGCCAGCGGCAAAATTTAATAGTTTGCGCAGAAAAGACGTTTAATTCTTTTTTCGTGCAATAGCGATAAGAAGCTTCACGAAGGTGATTATATGAACATAAACGATGCAATCGTTAAAAGGATTGAAGAGATTTGTAAGGAAAAAAATATAAATGTATGCGGAGCGACGTTAAATGGTGGAAAGTCCCCATCTGCGATATATGATTTGATTAAAGGCAGAACAAAATGCTCTAAGGTATCTACAATAAAAGCCTTTTGTCAAGGGGCTGGGATAACTTTGTCTGAGTTTTTTGATAAAGACTATTTTAATGATTTTGAAGAATAAGCGGTATGGATGAAGCCACGGGAACGCCCCGTGGTTTTAATATTTTCTTAAAAAAGAGTATAATTTTGTAAATAAGTAAAGATTTTTTTAAATTTTAGAAAAATATTTTCGTTAGCACCTGCTAACGCTTGACAATATTACGTAAATTATATAAAATGTACGCGTAGTTAACAGTTGCTAACCGAGTTGGAGAGAGAAATGAATTTAACTGCTGCAGAAATAGGAAAAGAATATATAATCAAGAAGATCGAAACGGATGACGAGGAACTCAATTCGTTTTTATTTTCGCTCGGTTGCTACAGCGGAGAGCCGATTACGGTTATCGCATACCGCAAGGGTGTGTGCGTAGTTGCTATTAAGGACGCGAGATACAATATCGACAACGATTTGGCGGAAGCGATTATCATATAGTTTGCGTCTATTTTGCAGGCTGTGGAAGAAGCCGTCGCTTTTAGAAAGTCTTGCACAAAGTTTAAAAAAGCACGGCAAACAAAAAAGTTATCAAAAAAAGAAGAAAGATTTTTTTTGCAACCTAGTTAGTCACTGCTAACAGGCTGATAAATAAAAAATAAAGTAAATCAAAAAAAACAAAAGAGAATTTTGCTTACTAGGAGGAAAAGACAAAATGAGAATTGCTTTGACGGGCAATCCTAACAGCGGAAAAACGACTATGTTCAACGCGCTCACCGGACGAAACGAAAAGGTGGGCAACTGGGCGGGCGTTACCGTGGAGAAAAAAGAGCACAAAATAAAAAAAGCGTTTTGTGTAGATAATGAGCTTGTTGCCGTAGACCTGCCGGGCGCGTATTCTATGTCGCCGTTTACCTCGGAAGAGAGTATAACGAGTGCGTACGTTAGAGAAGAAAAGCCCGACGTTATTATCAATATAGTGGATGCAACAAACCTAAGCCGTAGTTTGTTTTTTACGACGCAGCTGCTTGAGTTGGGCATACCGGTGGTCGTTGCGCTCAACAAAGCCGACCTCAACAAGAAAAAGCAAACGGGTATTGATTCCGCTACGCTTTCACAAAAGCTGGGCTGCCCGGTAGTAGAAACAGTTTCTACTTCGGCAAGCGGATTGAAAAACTTAATCAAAGAGGCTGTTTCCGTTTGCGGTAAGCAGCAAGTCGCACCTTACTCGCAGGGAGATCTTGACCTTACGAGCAAGGCGGTGGTAGAAGAAGCCGACCGCAAGCGTTTTGAGTTCGTAAAAAGTATCGTTTCCGAGGTGGAAACCCGTAAGGTTCATACTAACGAAAAGAATAAGCAGGACAAAATCGACGCGGTGCTTACTAATAAGTGGTTGGGTATTCCTATATTTGCCGTAGTAATGTTTCTCGTGTTTGGAATATCGCAGGCTTGGCTGGGCCCGTGGATTGCGGATACCTTTGCCGGCTGGCTGGAAAAAGGTCAAAGCCTCGTTGCAGACGCGCTGGCTAATGATTCGGGCGAGCTGGGAATTTGGGCGTCCATTCTTGTGGACGGTGTTATTGGCGGTGTAATTGCCGTCGTGGG
>JAFQMX010000057.1 GCA_017396125.1 Clostridia bacterium | reverse complement strand
TAGTTGCAACAGGCAAAGGATGTCCCGTGCGATCCTTGGCTCTATCCGGCTGTGCAACTACGGCAAGCACAGTGTGCTTGGACTGACAAAGAGCCCTTAATACGCCCACCGCAAAATCCGGAGTTCCCAAAAAAACTACTCTCATTGTCTCTCCATTTTGTCTATAAACAAAATTCCGTCGAGGTGATCCATTTCATGACAAAATGCCACCGCTTCAAAATCTCTAACTTCAAATATAACGTCGTTGCCCTTGCGATCTTTGCTCTTAACTTTGAGGTAGGTAGGTCTTTTTACCAATCCTCTTGCTCCAGGAACGCTAAGACATCCCTCGTAGCCCTCTTGCTCGCCCGAGCTTTCCAGCACTTCGGGATTGATGAGCTCGTAAATTTTTTGACCGTCGGTACACACTACGCAAACTCTTTTCAGTATGCTGATTTGCGGTGCAGCGAGTCCTACTCCGTCAGCATCAAACATAGTTTCGACCATATCGTCAATTAGTAGCGACAGTCTGTCGTCAAAAACCGTAACCTCTCTCGAGCGCTCTCTCAAAAGGTCATCACCTTCTACGATAATATTTCTGAGTGCCATAAAAAAACTCCTTTTAGCCTAAATTATTTGGATTAAGTTCGACGAAAATGTTGAGTCTGCTGTCCAGATGCTCGTCCACAATTGCGTAAATTTTTTCTATCAAGCCGTCGCAATTAGGCTTTAAGCGCATAAGCGCCTGCATACGCTTGTGACTTTTTATCTTTTTTACCGGCGACCACATATACGACAAGTAATAAAAATCGTCTTGGTGCTTTTCGCTCAAATCCTTGATCGCGGAAAAAATATTTTTCAGCGCGGTCGCCGCAAGGTTTTCGTCCTCGCCTGAAACCAGCACTCTGACGATGACGGAAAACGGTGGAAACTTCGTTACTTCCCTAAGGTTAATTTCCTTGTCGTAAAACCCACGATAATCGCCTTTTATTGCGTATCTATACACGTAATTATTAGGCGCGTAAGTTTGCAAAACCACTTTGCCCGGTTTTACGTCTCTACCCGCGCGTCCCGAAACCTGCGTAATAAGCTGGTAGGTACGCTCAGCGCTACGAAAATCAGCAAAATGCAAACTCATGTCCGCATCCACTATTCCCACAAAAGTCACGTTAGGAAAATCGTGTCCCTTTGCAATCATTTGGGTTCCTACAAGTATTGACGCTTCGCCTTTTTGAAACTTTGTAATTATATCGAGATGAGCGTCCTTGCCTTGCGTGGTGTCGTTATCCATTCTCAAAACCTTTTTGCCCGGAAAAAGGTTTTGCAAAAGCTCCGCAACTTGCTGAGTTCCCACGTAACCTCGACGCATACTGCTCGCACCGCACTCGGGGCATACCGTCGGCAAAGAATACCTATTGCCACAATAATGGCACTTGAGCACGTCGCCGCTTTCTTCTTTGTGATACACTAGCGAAACGTCACAGCGCTCACATTTGGCAACGTATCCACACTTTTGACAACGCAAAAACGAAGAATATCCACGGCGGTTAATAAAAATTATTGCCTGCTCGTTCGCCTCCATACACCTATGAAGTTCACTCTCCATTTCGGCGGAAAGCAGACCAGAATTACCGCGATAAAGCTCCTCGCTCATATTGATCACTTTGATTTGCGGAAGCTCGCGCTTATTTACTCTATCGGGAAGCGAAAGCAAAGTATACTCGCCAAGCAGCGCGCGACGGAAGCTGTCCACCGACGGCGTTGCGCTTCCAAGAATAACGCTACAATCAGTGTTGTATCTTTTTCTGAACTCTGCAACTTCGTGCGTAAAATATCTCGGGTTGCTTTCGGACGAATAGCTGGAATCGTGCTCCTCGTCAACTATGATTACTCCCAAATTTTTCAGCGGAGCAAACACGGCCGAGCGCGCGCCCACAGCCACCGTTGCTTCTCCGTTAAGCAGTCTACGCCACTCGTCAAATCTCTCGCCTGCCGAAAGTCCGCTGTGCAAAATTGCCACGTTTTCGCCAAACCTGCTCCTGAAATTTTTGAGCACTTGCGGAGTGAGAGAAATTTCGGGCACGAGCATAATTGCAGTTTTTCCGCTGTTTATTACCTCGGAAATTACCGACAAATAAACTTCGGTTTTGCCACTGCCCGTAACCCCGTGCAACAAAAAAGTTTTGTTCTTTTGTTTACGTACAGCGTCAACCGCATTTTTTTGCGCGGGTGTCAGCGTAACCGTCTTTTGCTCCTCAAAAAGCTGCTTGTACGGGGTGCGCTTGCTCTCTTGACTACGCACCAAAATTACGTTTCGAGCAATAAGATTACGTACCGCTGCAGCAGAACAAACTTTGTTTAGTTCAGTCAACGAAACTTCTCCCGACTCGGCAACGAAGTTGTACGCATCCACCTGCGCGTGTGCAGACGGCTTTATAAAGGAAAATATCTCCCTACCCACAAACTCGGGAGATATATATGCGATTTTTTTTATTAATTCTTTTACTTTTCCACCGCGAAGTTCAGCAGGCAAAAACAGCCTCAATGCATCCACGGTGCGCAAGTGATAGCGCTTCTTCATAAAGCGCATAAGGTTTAGCGCTTCTTCAATTATAACCGGCTCGGCGTCCAACGGACGAATAACCGATTTCAATTTTTCCACGGGGCAATCGGTGGTGTCCTTTATCGCAACCACGTACCCCTCTATCTCGCGCTTGCCAAACGGCACAAGCACGCGATGGCCCTCTTTCAGCGAGTCGTCGCATTGATAATCGAATATCTTATCAACCTCGCTGTTGCTGATATCAACGATAACTTCCGCTATCATAAATCTATTTTTTGGGCGGTATCAAAAATAACTTCCGCCACCTTGCGTTTTGTCATTAGCGAATATTCACTCAGCTCGCTGGCAGTTATCAACGTAACGATATTGGTATCCACGTTAAATCCCGAGCCCTCTCTCGTCACGTCGTTTGCAACAACCATGTCAGCATTTTTCTTGAGCATTTTCGCCCTTGCGTTTTCTATCAAATTCTCGGTTTCGGCAGCAAAAACCACGAGCTTGGTCTTGCCCTTTTCCTTGCCAAATTCCGCTGCTATATCCACGGTTTTCGTAAATTTAATTTCGAACTCGGTGCTCTTAATTTTTTGCTCAAACGCCTCCACGGTGTAATCCGAAGGCGCAGCGGCCATTATCAAATAATCTGCGTCTTTTGCCTCGGTCATAACCGCTTGGCACATCTCGATAGTGGTTTTGACTGAAACGACATTTGCTTCTTTTGGCATCTCTACCGAAACGAAGCCCTTGACAAGCGTAACCTCCGCCCCGCGTGAAATTGCCTCTTCCGCCAACGCTTTGCCCATTTTTCCGCTGGAGGAATTAGTAACGAATCTCACGGGATCAAGATAGGTGCGCGTAGAACCCACAGCAATTACTACCTTTTTGCCCATCAAATCTCTTTTTGGAAAAAGCGCGTCCTCAATTGCGCTAATAATTTTCGAGGTTTCCGCAAGCTTACCGTCGCCCACGTCACCGCAAGCAAGTCGTCCACTTACCGCGTCCACAAAGGAATATCCGCGCTCGGACAAAGTTTTGCGATTGGCTATAAACGCAGGGTTATGGTACATTGCCGTATTCATCGCAGGCGCAATAATCTTTGGTTTTTCGAACGCCATAAGCGTGGTCGTAAGAAAATCGTCTGCAATACCCGACGCAAGTTTTCCCACCACGTTAGCCGTACACGGAGCAACGACAAAAACGTCGGCTTTTTTTGCCAACGCTATGTGCTCTACTTCCCATTTCCTGTCTTTGTCAAAAGTGAGGGATATAACCTTGTTTTTTGTAAGCGTTTCGAAAGTGAGTGGCGAAACGAATTCTTTTGCATTTTCCGTCATAACAACGTGCACGTCAGCGCCCGCTTTTACCAGCGTACTAACCGCGTCACAAGCCTTGTATACGGCAATTCCTCCCGTCACCCCAAAGGCTACGCATTTTCCCTTGAGATTCAATCAGCTACTCCTTAATCCTCGTAAGCGAGTCTAACCTTGTTGGTATAAATTTCCTTTGCTGCGTAGGATACCGCGGTATCGCCCGAAGAATTGAGCATATCAGGCTTTTTGTCCAACAAAAATCTAGTGCGTCTGGAAACTAAGCATACAAGCGCGTACTTGCATCCGATATTGTCTACGAGCTTGTCAATAGGTGGATCTATCATCATAGTAAAATTTACCTCCTTATTTCAGTAATTCATTTATAAACGCGTCGTTTCGTTCAACTCGGCATTTTTCCGATTTGATTATGGACACGACGTTTTCGACAGAAGTATTTATTTCGTCATTGACAACGAAATAGTCAAACTCTTTGTAAGTCGCAAGTTCTTTTTTACTTTCGGCAAGACGGCGAAGAATTACGTCCTCGGCGTCGGTCGCCCTGCCCCTGAGTCTTTTTTCCAAAACCTCAAAAGACGGTGGCATAATGAATATAAGCACGCTTTCGGGATAAATTTGCTTGATTTGTCTTGCTCCGCAAATGTCTATCTCAAAAATTACGTCTTCTCCCTTTTCCAAAATCTTCATAACCGGGGCTTTTGGCGTACCGTAATAATTTTTGTACACTTCGGCAGTTTCCAAAAATTCGCCGTTTTGCTTCATCTGCATATACTGCTCAACGGTACGGAAGTAATAATGTACGCCTTCCTCCTCGCCCTTTCTCGGCTGACGCGTCGTAACCGAAATAGATTTTTTAAGCGAAGGAAGCTTTTGCAAAACTCCTGCGTGGATAGTGCCTTTTCCCGCACCGCTAGGTCCTGATATAACTACAAGCAAGCCTTTTTTTTGATTATTCGACATTGCGGATTTGCTCCTTGATTTTTTCCAATTCGTTTTTCATAGCAACGACTGCGTTGGTAATTGTAACGTCATTGGACTTACTTCCCATGGTATTCATTTCACGGTTCATTTCCTGTGAAATAAAATCTAGCTTTCTGCCCACAGGCTCGCCGGACTCACAGCACGCCTCAAACTGAGTTATATGCGAGTTAAGTCGCTGAATCTCCTCGTTAATATCTGCCTTGTCGGCAAAGAAAGCGACTTCATTGACAAGTCTCGCTTCGTCAAGTTCAACTTCCTTAAGATACTCGCTGATTCTCGCCTTAAGTTTTTCTCTGTATTCATCCATCATTACGGGAACTCGTTGTACGACTGCGGCCAAATGTGATTTAATTTTTTTAACGATATCGCTAAGGTCTGCAAAAATGGTTTTTCCTTCCACCGCACGCATATCGTCAAGAGCTTTGGCAGCCTCGAGCGTCGCCTCGTAAATAATCTCAGCAATAATCTCCGGCTTGTCTTTATTCACCTCAACCTTGATGGCCTCGGGGAACTTCATTGCGCTACCTGCGGTAATATCGTTTTTAATACCGAAGCGCTGTTCGATTTGTTTGGCAACACTGACGTATTCTGAAATCAAACCAAAATCTGCCGTAACGACCTTTTCATCCTCGTTCTTGTTTTCGTAGGTAAAGTAAACATCAACTGCACCACGCTTAATATACTGACCTATTGCCTTACGAAGTGACTCCTCGAACATTGACAAAGCCTTTGGCAAGCGCGAATTCACTTCGAGATAACGGTTATTTACTGATTTTAATTCTACGGTAACCTCTCTGCCGCTTGCGCTCGCAAAGCCCTTGCCGTAGCCGGTCATACTTTTCATAAAATCCCCTTCGAACCCATTTTAGGAATATATTATATCATATACACGGCGAAATTTCAACTGTTTATCATATCGAGAAAAGCTTTCTCATCCAATATTTTTTTGCCTAATTTCTTTGCTTTTTCCAGTTTAGAGCCTGCTTCCTCTCCCGCTACAACAAAGTCAGTCTCTTTGGTCACTGAGCTTTGAACCGAACCGCCCTCACTTTCGATAATAGCGCTTGCTTGTGAGCGGGTGAAATTTTGGAGCGAGCCTGTCAAAACGAATTTAAGCCCCTTGAACTTATCGCCCGATTCCTTTATTTGAGGATCGATTCCGATAGAACGGAATTTTTCAACGACATCAGCGTGTTTAGCGAAAAATTCGATTATATCCTGCGCAACGATTTCGCCAACCTCGTCGATTTTAAGAAGCTGCTCTTTGTCAGCGTGCGACAGCTTCTCCAGCGAGCCGAATTCAGCAGCAAGATCCTGAGCAGTTTTTTTGCCCACGTTTCTTATTCCAAGCGCGTTGATAAAGTGCGGTAAATCCACGGTCTTACTCTTTTCGATAGCATCGATTATCTTCTTTGGCTTCTTGTCCTTAAAACCAGGCAATTTGAGCAAATCATCCTGGGTAAGCGAATACAAATCCGCGCAAGTCCGTACACCCAAAATCTCGTAAGCCTGCTCTATCGTCTTTTCACTCAAGCCCTCTATATCCATGCAATCTTTGGAAACGAAGTGCTCTATCCTTCCACAAATCTGAGGTTTACAACCGTACTCGTTTGAGCAAAACAAAAGCGGTCCCTCCTCGTGCAAGGGCTGTCCGCAAGATGGACAAACGACCGGCTTTTCGATTTCCACACCGTCGCCCTCCTGAGCAATTCCCAGCACCTCCGGAATCACGTCGTTGCTTCGTCTTACAAAAACCGTACTGCCTTTTTTGAGTTTCTTTCTCAAAACGTCCGAGTAGTTATTAAGCGTAGCACGCCTAACCGTAGCGCCACAAAGTTCTACCGCCTCCAGCACCGCAATAGGAGTAACCTTTCCCGTCCTGCCCACTTGCCAAAGGACGTCTTTGAGCAAAGTTGAAGTTTCTTCCGCCTCGAATTTGTAAGCAATTGCCCATTTTGGAAATTTTTCCGTATAACCCAGCTTTTTTCGAGCATTTTGGTCGTTTACCTTGATAACCATTCCGTCGATAACAAAGTCTAGACTCTGACGGTCAACCTTGGAAATTTTCTCAATTATTTGCTCGATATCACTTGATACAAAAGGCGGAATAGTCTTGAATAAATTCTTTGTCAAAAACTCCACGTACTGCTGCTGCGAAGTCAATTTCTCTTCGTCTGACACAGTGTTTACGTTGTAAAAAATAACGTCGAGATTGCGCGAAGCTGTAACCTTTGGATTGAGATTTCGTATTGCTCCCGCCACTCCGTTGCGGGCGTTTTTGAGCAATTCCGTGCCGTTGTTTTTTGCCTTTTCGTTGTATGCGTTTAGCGCGGAAACAGTCATTATTCCCTCACCCTGAACTTCCAAAAACTCACTGTAAGGAATAGACAGCGGAACCGACTTAATCGTCTTAACCTGCTCAGTTACGTCTTCTCCTACGCTTCCATCACCACGAGTTGCCGCGGTAACGAGCTTTCCGTCGTCGTAAGTCAAACAAAGCGTAAGTCCATCCAGTTTATATTCCAGCGTATAGCACACTTCTCCCACAGCCTTCTTAATCTTGGCATCCCACTCTCTGAGCTCGTCAAAGCTGTTGCATTTATCCAAGCTGTAAAGTCTGCTAGCATGCTTATGTTGCTTAAATTCTTTGATAATTTCTCCGCCCACTCGTCTAGAAGGCGAATCATGCAAAACAGTTCCGAGCTCTTTTTCCAACGCAACGAGCTCGTCGTAAAGCTTGTCGTACTGCGCGTCCGAAACCGTAGGATTGTCCAAAGTATAGTACTCGTAAGCATAACGATTAAGCGTCTTTACGAGTTCGTGCATTCTTGCATTTTTCATCTTTAATCCTCCGTCTTTAGCCCTGCATATTCCAGCGCCAAGGTCATATTCCCCACGCGCTCGAACTTTATTTCCGCGTAGCTGTTTCCCGCATTCGGCGACAGCGAAAGTATAACGCCTTTGCCGAATTTTTTGTGAATCACAATCGTGCCCACTTTGAATTTGGACAAGTCCACACTCTGCTTTTTTGGAGCGGCAGTCTTTTGATAGACTGGCACTGTAGTCTTTCCCGCATCATAAAAAGAGTAATCCTTTTCCTCGTCGTAGTCGCTCGAATATCTGGAATAATTACCTTTGCCGTAACCGTAATCGCTACGCTCAGAAAATCCTGCACGGAACGAGGTCTCTTGCGGCACTTGGATACCTGCCTCGGCTATGAATCGACTTATTGGCGACTCCTTGCGCGCGCCGTAGGTAAATCTCGAACGCGCCCTAGTAAGATAAAGTCTTTCTTTCGCGCGTGTTATCGCAACGTACATAAGCCTGCGCTCTTCTTCGATTTCGTCGTCGTCACCCAGCGCACGAGAAATTGGAAATCCCCCTTCTTCCAGTCCCACTACAAAAACTACCTTGAATTCTAACCCCTTTGCACTGTGAACAGTAGCGATAGTAATTTTGGAGTTTTCTTCCTCTTTGTCCGTATCAGAATAAAGCGAAACCGTTTGCAAATACTCCGCAACTGATGCGCCCTGATTCGATACAGTAAACTCCTTGATTGAATTAAGAAGTTCACGAATATTCATTTTGCGATTTTCGTTTTCCTCGGTTGGCTCGGAATAAAGAGTTTTAAGGTCCAACACCTTGACGATAAATCTCGCCGTAGCATAAACGTCGTTTGTCTTTGAAAACTCCTCAGTAGCCTTTAGAACCGCCGCAAACGGAACTACCTTTTTGATAACGCTGAGCGGCAAATCTTGATTATGTTCCACGTCTATAATCGCGTCGTACAACGAGATGCCCGTAAGCGAAGCATAATTTTTTAGTTGCGCAACCGTACCGTCGCCGATTCCCCTTTTCGGGAAATTTATCACTCTCGTTATTGCTTCGTCGTCGCGATGGTTGGCAATAATCTTGAGATACGCCAAAACATCCTTGATTTCTTTTCGGTCAAAGAATTTGAAGCCACCGTAGATAACGCACGGAATATTGTACTGCAAAAACCTTTGCTCGAACGGACGGCTGAGCGCGTTTACTCGCATAAGTATCGCCATATCGGACAGCGAATATCCCACGTCCATAAGCCCGGAAATACTGCGAACGACAAAATCCGCCTCGGCTGATTCGGTAGGCGCTCCATAATATTCTATCTTGACTCCATTACCCTTTTCCGTCCATAAATTCTTATCTATACGTGAAGTATTGTTTTTTATTAGGACGTTAGCTGCGTTTATAATATTTTTTGTTGAACGATAGTTTTGTTCCAGCTTGTACACCTTGCTGTTGAAATCTTTGATGAAATTTTTTATGTTGGTAATATCCGCTCCACGCCAGCCGTATATAGACTGATCCTCGTCGCCCACCGCCATTACGTTGCGGTATTTGCAACTCAAAAGTTTAACCAACTCATACTGCACTGTGTTGGTATCCTGAAACTCATCTATATGTATATAACGGAATTTTTCTGAATAATACTCTCTGCACTCCGGCACGCTTTTAAGCAAAAGCAAAGTCTTTACGAGCAGATCGTCAAAGTCTAAAGCGTTGCTGCTCTTTAGTCTTGCGTTGTACTGTTTAAAGCACTCGCAAATTGCCTCAGCCTCAGCATCGTGCTTGTTGCGAGCAAGGTAGTCTTCCTCGTCCAAAGCCGCGTTTTTGCAATCTGAAACAACCTTGATTACCTTTTTTGCAAGGTCATCGTCATCTTGGCTTTGCGAAACGATTTCCTTAATTATGCGTTCTTTTTCCTGCTCGCCGTATATGGAAAAGTTAGAATCATAACCCAGCCTATCGATAAATTTTCGCAAGATAGTTACGCACATAGAGTGAAAGGTGGACACCCACACCTTATCGGCGTCGGGAATCATATCAATCAGTCTTTCCTTCATCTCTCTTGCCGCTTTGTTGGTAAAAGTTATCGCAAGGATATTATATGGCTTTACTCCGTTGTTGATTACCAAATGCGCTATTCTATGCGTAAGAAGTCGGGTTTTTCCACTTCCCGCTCCTGCAGTAACCAAAATTGCGCCCTCTGTATCGAGAACGGGTTTCAACTGTTCGCTATTAAGTTCTTCCAAGCCGAATTCCATACTACCTCTTGTAAATAAAACCGTTTAATAAATTTTACCAAACACGGTGTTTTTAGTCAAGAAGTTTTGCCTATTCGCTCTTTGTAATATCTATCCTTTAGCTCGCGGAATTTTTCGGATAAACGCAAAATATACCGCTGTTTTCCGCCTTCGTCCAAACTCTCATATTCGCTTTCGTCTATTAACTGACCAATGGGATTGGTGGTGACTACTTCTGAATCCAAAATTCTGCACACTTTGAGATACAATTCCTCGTCCTTGCCTGCACTTTCTTTGTTGACGATAATATTGTTATCACGCTTAACTCTCTCCCGCTGCACCTCACTAACTAGATATTGAGCCTGCTGTGAGTCGCCTGCACTAATAAGCATATTTTCTTTTTCAGTCAAAAGCTGTTGCCAATACCCCATTTTCATGCGCTGTTTGGCTAGCAACGCGCGTTTTTTTAGTTCGCCATAATCTTTTTGTTTAGCCATAATATTTCCTCCATTAGTTGATGGCTAAATTTTAGCACACCCCACGGCAAAAAACTCCCTTACGGCAAATCAAGTCAAAATAACCCTATTTTCGACAAATAAAAAAATTGTACCGCATTTGTTTCGGCACAAGTTCTTTTGACAAATGGCAATAAAAAAACCGCTCGAAAAACTCGAACGGCCGTTTTAATTAACCCTTAATTCCACGCTTACGCGCTGCCTCGGACTTTTTCTTTCTCTGAACGGAAGGCTTCTCGTAAAATTCCTTACGGCGCAAATCTCCCATGATATTGTCCTTTTGGCACTTACGCTTAAAACGCTTGAGAGCGTTGTCCAAAGATTCGTTTTCACCAACACGGATTACTGACATTCAATTACACCACCTTTGCTCTGTAGCACAAACTTGCCTAAATATTATAAGAAAATCAAAATCTTTTGTCAACTGTTTTTTCGGTAATTTAGCGCAACTAGCAAGGTAAATTTGCAAAAATTGCCATACAACCCCTGTTTTTATAAAACTGCGTGCGATATAGCAGGCAATTTCCGTTTATACAGGCAATCTCTCTCCGCCCAAAATGTGAATATGCAAATGGAATACGGTTTGAACAGCGTCCTCGCCCTGATTTACGATAAGTCTATAACCGTTGGAAAGTCCCAATGACGGTGCGATTTCCGAAATCTTTTTTATAATTTTGCCTAGATTAGCTTGGTCATTTTCGGTCATTTGCGAAAATAACTTGTAGTGATTTTTAGGTATAGCCAAATAATGCAATTTAGCCTTTGGGTTGATGTCGCGAATAACGAAAAACATATCGTCCTCGTAAAGCTTTTCGGATGGGATTATTCCCTGGTTGATTTTACAAAAAATGCAGTCGTTCATATTCCTAATACTCCTTCCTTATAAATTTTTTTAAGCATCAGCGACTTTATTTCACCCTCTTGGGTATCGCTGTAAACTTTGATGTAATTGTCGGTATAACCCACGGTATACTCGTCCTCTTTGTCCTCACAAAGCACGTCTTTTGATAGCGCGAGATTTTTGTTTAAAAACTCAAGACGCAACCTTTCGCCAAGAATTACAGTCTCCTGCGCCCTACTTTTTCGCACCTGCTTTGGAATCTGCACTCTACGCGCCGCAACCGTTCCGCTACGCTCGCTGTACGGAAAAACGTGAATTTGCGAAAAGGCTATTTTTTCGATATTCTTTAGTGATTGCTGATGATCGACATCGCTTTCTTCCGGAAAACCACAAATGATATCAGTGGTAATTCCCGCAAGCGGAAAATACTTGCGTATAAGGTCGGTTTTTTTGCGGAATTCATCCACAGTATAATGCCTGTTCATATTCTTCAAAACGTTGTCGCTACCTGACTGAAACGACAAATGAAAGTGCGGACAATAGTTGCCGTCTTTCATAATTTTCAGCAGTTCGTCGTCGATAACTCCGCACTCAAGCGAACCGAGTCTTATTCGCGACGGCGTGTCTTTTAGCGCAAAAAGCAAATCCTTAAGGCTACTGCCCAGGTCCTTGCCATACGCCGAAATGTCCACTCCGGTCAGCACAATTTCCTTACACGTTTTTGCTACTTCGTTAACTTCACTAATCACCGATTGCGCACTTCTCGAACGGCTTCTTCCCCTTAAATACGGAACTATACAGTAGGTGCAAAAATTATTGCAACCGTCCTGAATTTTTACAAAACCACGAGTTTTGCCCGGTTTTGGAAAATATACGTCCTCGTAAATTAGTGGTAATTCGGCTTTTGCAATCAGGTCACTGCCACCGCTATTTTTTGCTAGATCCGAAATAGCTTGCAAAACGGTTTGCATCTTTTGGGCGTTTCCCGAAATTTTTATTACCCCTTCCTTGCCCGAGTAAGCGTTGGCGTCGTTTTGGGACGAACAACCCAGCACTATAATTTTCGCATTTTTATTAAGCTTTTGTACTCGTGAAATTGTTTGGCGGGATTTTCGGTCAGCCTCGGAAGTAACCGAACAAGTGTTGATTACAAAAAGGTCAGCAGGAAAAAGTCCGCAAAAAGCCTCGTGGCCATGGTTATTAAGCTCGGTTACGATACCCTCGCTTTCGTACTGATTGACCTTGCACCCCAAAGAAAAAACGCTTATTTTCATACGCTCCACCCACCAAGCTCGTACATTACGGCAGATACCACCGCTATACACGCGGTTTCGGCTCTCAAAATGCGCTTGCCCAAACTAACTGGCTGAGTAATCTCGCTCAAAATTTTGGCTTCTTCATCCGAGAATCCGCCCTCCGAGCCGATTATTATTCCACAAGCCGACGGCCTGTTTTTTGTCAAAAAAGTTTTTAGCTCGTTGTCTTTAGCCTTTTCGTACGGAAAAATTAGGCAGTCTTGCGATTTGAGCTGCTGACTCAAATTTTTAAGCTCGTAAAGCTCGGTAATCTCCGGTACGGCGCTTCTGCCACATTGCATCACCGCTTCTCTCGCTATCTTATCGAGTCGTTCCTTTCGAACGTTTTTCGCTTGGCTAAAAGTAGAAACGAAAGGCACGATTTTTTTGACTCCCAACTCAGTAACCTTTTGCACGATAAGGTCGTTTTTATCCCCTTTAAGCACAGGCATAAAAAGCGTTACGTCTATTTTCGCCTCGCTTTCGTCCTTGGTCCTATCAAGCATTTTGAGTGTAGTTTCGGTTTTGGAAATTGCTGTTACCTCGTAGGTGTAAACGAATCCATCTCCGCAAGTGGCCTGCGCAACGTCGCCCACCGTCGCTCTCTTTACGGTGGAAAAATGCTTGTGATCATCACCAATAAGCTTGATAATTTCTTGACAACTGTCTACTAGGATTCTTCTCATACTTCAAACAGAAAAGCCTGCCACTCTCCTTTTTTTACTCTCTTTATAAGCTTGTAATTGTTGTAAGCCTTGAGCACGTCCTCGGCGCGCTCGTTTATGATTCCACTAATAATTACGTTACCGCCACTGCGCACGTTGGAATAAATTTGTTTTTCTAATCTGATCAAAATATCCGCCGTAATATTAGCAATAAGCAAATCGCATTTTTCGACGGTGTCAGCCTTTAAATCCGCGCAAATAACCTTGCATATATCCTGCACGCCGTTAAGTTCGGCATTGTCGCTTGCGGACTTGACCGCGTCCTCGTCTATATCGCTAAGCTCGCACGCTCTTGCGCCCAGCTTCGCCGCCGCAATACCAAGTATTCCGCTTCCGCATCCCACGTCAAAAACAAGTTTGCCCTGCGGATCAACCTCCTGCATAAGCTCTATACAAAGGCAGGTCGTTTCGTGATTGCCCGTTCCAAAAGCGTTACCCGGCTCGATAAGAACCTTTGCTCCCGGATAATCTCCGTCCAGCCACTTTGGTACAATCGTTACACCGCCTATAAAAATCGGCTGATAATACTTGCGCCACTCGTTTTTCCAGTCCTCGTCGCCCACGGTTTTTATCACGGCTTCGAGCGTTCCCGTATCAAAAGGACAAGTAGATTTAAGCTCGTCAATTCGCGCCAAAACCTCGGACAAATCTTTGTCTTCGGCAAAAAATCCCTTTACGTAAACGTTCTTGTCATTGTCGGTAACCAAAGCCTTATCGATATAGTCCCAAATAATATCGCTTGAATAAAGCTCTGCTACGTCATTTATGTCCTTTACCGAAACGCCCTCGCTTCCCTCTTCTATAAGTATGAGCGAAACCAAATCGGCGCAATCGTGAGTAGTTGTGACGGTAATCTCTTTGTAATCCATTTTTTCTCCCCGCGTTTTGCACCAGCCAAAACCGACGGCGCGCAAACGCACTTTTACCTTATACTTTGATTATACCACGAAATTCAAAAATATCAAAACGATTGTGCAAAAAAATCGGCCACTATAAAAAGTTATAGTAGCCGTATTTTTTATTTAATCTTTGTTTTGTCGTACTGACTTTGCTTGAATGTTGCCTCAAGCTCTTTTATCTTTTGCTTTTGGTCTCTCGTCAGGGCCTTTGGAACCTCGACCGTCACGTTCACGAGTATGTCGCCTTTCATAAGGCGTTTTTCTATACCCTGCCCTTTGATTTTAAGTACTGCGCCGTTTTGCGTGCCCTCGGGTATAACCAAAGTTTGATTAGCTCCCTTGAGATTTTGAATAGTCACCTTATCTCCTAGCATCGCCTGAAACGGAGTTATGGAATAATTCATAACAAGGTCAAGCCCGTGCTTTTGGAAATACTTGTGTGGCGCTACGATAACGTTTATATAAAGGTCTCCGCTTTTACCCGAGCGACTGCGATCGCCCTCGCCCCTTACAGTAACTACCTGACCGTTTTCCAAGCCCGACGGAAAAGTTACCTTTAACTTTGCCTGAACCTTGACAAACGCTTTGCCGTTACACTCCAGACAGGTTTCCTTTATAATTCTTCCTTTGCCGCCGCATTTTGGACACGGTTGCTCGGTTGCCACTCTGCCAAAAGGCGTATCTTTTATCACCTTTACACGCTGGGCGCCACCGCAGTTACTGCAAGTGGTATATTCCGTTCCGTTTTTAGCACCCGTTCCGTTACAATGAGGGCATGCCTCGATACGCGAAAAAGAAATTTCCTTTGCAACGCCAAACGCCGCTTCTTCGAAGGTAAAATTGAGTCTAACCTCTCTATCTCGGCTAACCTCGGCGTTACGGCTACCACCACCAAAGAAATTGAATATATCTCCGAATATATCCGAACCGCTAAAGCCTCCGCCAAACCCACCACCGAAGTCAAATCCACCGAAATTAGGTGCAGGATTGTCATACGCCGCACGCTTTTGCGCGTCGCCCAGCGTTTCGTACGCCTCGTTGATTTCCTTGAATTTTTCGGCGGCCTGCGGATCGTTAGGATGCAAATCAGGATGATACTGTCTGGCAAGCTTGCGATAAGCAGCCTTAATTTCTTCCTGAGATGCGTCCTTTTTTACTCCGAGAACGTCATAAAAATTTTTTGCCATTAGTTCTCTTCCTTGTGGAATTATTTATCGTCGCTAACGTCTTCTACCTTGATTTCGTCTTCTGCTTGCGCGTTCGCTCCCGCCTGCTGGTAAAGCTTGCTGAACACCTCGCCGGAAACCTTTTCAAGTTCTTCCAAAGCGGTCTTGATCTTTTCAGCATCGTCGGAGGACTGAACTTCTTTGAGCGCGTCCATCTTTTCGGTAAGAACCTTTTTATCGTCCTCGGAAACAACCTGGCCGTTTTCGTTCAAAACTTTTTCGATAGATCCGATCATAATATCGCTACGGTTCTTAAGTTCAACCAAATCCTTACGTTTCTGGTCTTCTTCCTTGAACTTTTCAGCGTCGTTGATTGCGTCGTTTATCTGCTCTTCGGTAAGGTTGGACGAAGCGGTAATAGTTACGTGCTGTTCCTTACCCGTTCCCTTGTCCTTTGCCGAAACGTGAACGATACCGTTTGCGTCGATATCGAAGGTAACTTCGATCTGTGGAACGCCTCTTGGTGCAGGTGGAATTCCGGTGAGCTCAAAACGAGCGAGAGTTTTGTTTGCCGAAGCAATATCTCTTTCACCCTGCAAAACATGAATATCTACTGCAGGCTGATTGTCGGTTGCGGTAGAGAAAATTTGCGATTTCTTGGTAGGAATCGTGGTGTTGCGTGGAATAAGCTTGGTGCAAATTCCACCAACGGTTTCGATACCGAGCGAAAGCGGAGTTACGTCCAAAAGAAGAACGTCTTTTACTTCACCAGCCAACACTCCTGCCTGAATTGCTGCGCCGATTGCAACGCACTCGTCAGGGTTGATTCCTCTAAACGGATCTTTGCCTGCAATCTTCTTGACAGCTTCAACTACTGCAGGAATACGGGTAGAACCGCCTACCAAAATTACCTTGTTGATGTCTGCTGCGGTAAATCCTGCGTCGTTCATTGCCTGCTGAGTAAGTTTAATAGTTCTCTCTACCAGTGGTGCGGTCAAAGAGTCGAACTTGCCTCTAGTGAGCTCGTACTCAAGGTGCAAAGGTCCGTTTGGACTATTGCAAATGAACGGAAGGCTTACGGTAGTCTTTTGGAGCGAAGAAAGTTCTATCTTGGACTTTTCTGCCGCCTCCTTCAATCTCTGCATAGCCATCTTGTCTTTGCTCAAATCTATTCCGTTATCTTTTTTAAACAAATCTACGAGATAGTCAATAATCTTTTGGTCAAAGTCGTCACCACCAAGACGGTTGTCACCAGCGGTTGCGATTACTTCGAATACGCCGTCGCCGATTTCAAGAATAGAGATATCAAAAGTACCGCCACCAAGGTCGTAAATAAATATTTTTTGGTTAGCGTTTTGTCCCTTGTCTAGACCGTATGCAAGCGCTGCAGCGGTAGGCTCGTTTATGATTCTAAGAACCTCGAGTCCTGCAATTCTACCTGCGTCCTTGGTCGCCTGCCTTTGGGAGTCGGCAAAGTATGCAGGAACGGTAATTACCGCCTGAGTTACCTTTTCTCCAAGATAAGCTTCGGCATCAGCCTTGAGCTTGGAAAGAATCATTGCGGAAATTTCCTGCGGAGAATAATTCTTTCCGTCGATATTTACTTTGTGGTCGCTACCCATTTCTCTCTTAATCGAAAGTATGGTTCTGTCAGAGTTAGCAACCGCTTGTCTTTTTGCTACTTGTCCAACGAGTCTTTCGCCGTCTTTAGCGAATCCTACTACCGAAGGAGTGGTTCTCGCGCCTTCGCTATTTGCGATTACAACCGGCTCACCACCTTCCAAAACAGCTACGCAGGAGTTGGTCGTTCCCAAGTCAATTCCTATAATTTTTCCCATAATATATATCCTCCATTTTTTACCTAATTTATTTACCTACTATAACGACGGAATGTCTTAGCACTCTACCGCCAAGTGTATAACCTTCTTGATAAACTTCTACGACGGTGTTTTTCTTTTCCTCTTCTTTAACGTCCATTTGCATGATTGCGTTGTGGAAATTAGGATCGAATTCACAGCCCAGCGCATCGATTTTTTTGACGTTGAAACGACTGAGAAGATCGTCGATTTGTCTTTTTATAATAGCGATTCCGTCCAATGTCTTTGGATCTTCTATCATCTTTTCTGCCTGAGCGAAAGAATCGAGTACCGGAATCAAACCCATCAAAACTTCGGCGTTGCCGTCCTCCTTGACTCTCTTGTTAGTCTCGTTGGTGCGCTTGCGGTAGTTGTCGAACTCTGCTTGCAAACGCTTGGCTGTGAGCAAATACTCGTCTGCTCTCGCCTTTTCCGCGTCGAGCTTACCTTTCAAATCTTCGTCCTCGTCGTCGCAAAGAACTACGACAGGATCTTCGGAATCATTGATTTCTTCGTTCAAATTTTCTGCGTTTTCGTATTCCTTTTCCATATTATTGTTCTTCCTCCAAGTTATCCAAGGAATTTAAAGTCTTTCCTATATATTCGAGTACGGAAACCACCTTTGAGTAATCCATTCGCATAGGACCGATTACTCCGGCGCTTCCGATTACGCCTTCCATTTCGTAATTGGCAGTAACGATTGCGCATTCTGGCGCGCCCTCTGCCATTTCGTTGTCACCTGCAATTTTGATACTGAGATTCATTCCACCCGACTCCGACAAAACCGGATAAAGTCGCTCTTTTGCGTCCAACAACTGAAGCATAGCCTTTGCCTTGCCCAGCGACGTGTACTCGGGCTGATCGAGAATTTTTGAACTGCCCTCCAGCACGATTTCACCCGAGCTATCTTGCGAATAATCTTTGAGAATTTTTATTACCGCCTCAAAAACCCTTTCGTATTCTTGACGAACATCTTTTGCGAGTTTTTCCGGATTTTCCACTTCGGAAATTTTGTGTCCACCAAACATCTCGCTGATAAACTTGCTGGCATCCTCAAAGTACTGCTCCGAAACGTCAAACGGTACTTCGGCAAAAGTGTCTTTTATTATCGTGCGGTCGGTAACTATAATAAACAGCGCAACCGTATCGGTAACCTTTACGATTTTTACACTTTGGATCACGTCGTTGCTAAGCGGTCTTACGCAGGCCACCGAAGTAAGATTCGTAATCTCGGAAATAACCTTTGCGGTTTTGCGCACCAGCGAATCCATATCGGTAAGCTTTTGTCCAAAGTAGTGTCTGATTATTGCAAGCTCACTCTTGGTAAGTTTGTGCTTGGGCATGAGCTTGTCAACGTACATTTTATATGCTTCGGCAGTAGGAATTCGTCCTGCGGAAATGTGCGGTTGAGTCAAATACCCCATTTCTTCAAGCGCAGAAAGCTCGTTGCGGATTGTTGCTGACGAAAGCGACGGAAGATATTTTTCTCGTATTTCCGAGCTGGAAATCGGTTGACAGCTGTCGATATAACTGTCTACCACGGCTTTTATTATCATTGCTTTTCTTTCTGATAACGCCATCCTTATCTCCTCCGCTGTGATTAGCAATCCTGCTCGCCAACTATTAGCACTCACATTGTTTGACTGCTAACATAGTGTAACACTAGTTTGCTAACTTGTCAAGCATTTTATTCCAATATTTACTAAAAGATAAAATTTTTTTGGGGCTCTTTTTTTAAATATATTTCACATATAATTTTACAACAAAAAAGGGACGAGTCTCTCTTCGTCCCTGATATTTATTATAAAATTTTGTAACCAAAAACAGCAAATAATCCTATGCTATATACAAATTATATCAACTCGACAATGACGGAGTTCATAAGATAAAATGCATCTTTCGTAAGCCTCAAAAATCCGTCTTTCACTTCTATCAGTCCCTTACTTTTCAGCTCGTCGATTTTAGATTTTTTCTCCATCAAAAATTTATTTTTATTCTTTAGCCTATCCAGCTCTAAACCACGACTGCAGCGGAGCGAAAGCATAATTAATTCCTCGTCAAACTCCTCGCTCACATCCTCGGCAATCGTCTCTTGCCCTGCTAAAAATTCCTTTAGTCCAACGCCTTCGTAGCGTTTACTGCCGTAATACGAGTGCGCCGCTGCACCCAATCCGACATAGTCCTCGAGATTCCAATACTTGAGATTATGTTTACTTTCGTACCCCGGCAAACTAAAGTTGCTCACTTCATAACGCTCGAAGCCACGCTTTTGCACAGCCTCGTAAACCGCGTCGTACATATCCGCTTGCATATCTTCGTCCACGGTGTAACCACGACTTTTGAGCGGTGTTCCGTCCTCGACTTTTAGCGCGTAAACCGAGATATGCTTGATACCAAAATCCAAGGCGAGATTAACCGATTCCACCGCACTTTCCACCGTTTGCATAGGCAATCCCAGCATAATATCCGCGCTGATATTTGTGGTAACTTCTCTTATTTTTTGCACAGCAACGGCAAACTGCTCAAAGTTATGCCTACGTCCCACCGAAGCCAAAATCGCATCGTCGGTAGACTGCAACCCCAAACTGACGCGATTGCAGTTAATTTTTTTCAAAACCGAAATAAGTTCGTCATCCACCGAATCCGGATTGCACTCAACCGTAATTTCGCTGTTTTTGCGTATAGAAAAAGTACGGCAACAAAGTCCGTACAATTTTTCTAATAGCTTTGGCACGGCAGACGGCGTTCCACCACCAAAATACACGGTGTCGAACTCTCCTCCGTACGATATTTTTTCCGCCTGCTCTTTGACTTTTTGATAATACTCCTCCGCAAGCTTAGTATCGCAGCAAGACACGAAGGAGCAATAATCACAGCGCGAACGGCAAAACGGAATATGCAAATACAATCCTGCAGCCATTACTTTTTGTCGCCGTCCAGCTTGAGCACAGACATAAACGCCTCGCTCGGAACTTCTACGCTACCCACCTGGCGCATACGCTTTTTACCCTCTTTCTGCTTCTCCAAAAGCTTCTTTTTACGGGTAACGTCACCACCGTAGCACTTTGCCAAAACGTCCTTTCGGAGCGCTTTGATAGTTTCTCTCGCGATAACCTTGCCACCAATGCAAGCCTGAATAGGTATCTCGAACATATGACGAGGAATAACTTCTTTGAGCTTTTCAGCAAGGCTTCTACCTCTAGAATACGCCTTTTCTCTATTTACAATAATGCTAAGTGCGTCACAAATTTCGTTGTTGAGCAAAATGTCAAGCTTGACAAGATCGCCCTTTTTGTAGCCCTTGATTTCGTAGTCCAGGCTAGCGTAACCACGGGTACGTGATTTGAGGCTGTCAAAGAAGTCGTAAACGATTTCGTTGAGCGGAATTTCATACACAATCTTTACTCTCGTTTTATCGAGATAAATCATATCCATATATTCTCCGCGCTTGTCCTGACAAAGCTCCATAATCGCACCTATATACTCCGGCGGTGTATAAATGTCCGCGCGCACTATAGGCTCTTCAATTCTATCGATTTCGGTAACAGGCGGAAGGTCCGCTGGATTTGTTACGGTAATTAATTCTCCGTTGGTTTTATAAACGTTATAATTTACGCCCGGCGCGGTAGTTATGAGATCGAGATTAAATTCTCTCTCCAATCTCTCCTCTATTATTTCCATATGGAGCAAGCCCAAAAATCCACAACGGAATCCAAAACCAAGCGCAGCAGAATTTTCTTGCTCGTAAAACAAGGCAGCGTCATTGAGCTTAAGCTTTTCCAGCGCTTCCTTTAGATCGTTGTATCTAGAGCCGTCGGTAGGGAATATTCCGCAGTATACCACAGGCTGAACCCTTTTGTAGCCCGGGCAAGCAATTGCAGTAGGATTATTGGCGTCAGTAACAGTATCACCAGGTGCAGTTTCAGAGACGTTCTTGATGCTCGCTGCAATATATCCAACGTCCCCCGCACGCAAGTAATCGCAAGCCGTAGCCTTTGGCGTAAACACTCCAACCTCGGTAACATCAAATTCTCCGCCCGTTGCCATCATTCTGATTTTAGTGCCGACACTCACCTTGCCGTCGATAATTCGCACCAAGCACACCGCACCCTTGTAATTATCGTAGTAGGAGTCAAAAATAAGCGCCTTTAGCGGAGCATCTTCATCTCCATTAGGAGCAGGAACAACCGTAACGATTTTCTTGAGAACTTCTTCAATATTTATGCCATCTCTTGCACTGACCAGCGGTGCGTCCGAAGCGTCAAGTCCAATAACATCCTCCACCTCTTTTTTAACTTCGTCAGGTCGTGCCGAGGGCAAATCTATTTTGTTTATTACTGGAATAATCTCGAGATTATTATCTATCGCAAGGTAAACGTTGGCGAGCGTCTGAGCCTCTACTCCCTGCGTCGCATCCACTATCAAAACCGCACCTTCGCACGCAGCCAAGGATCTGCTGACTTCATAAGTAAAGTCAACGTGGCCCGGGGTATCGATAAGGTTGAGAATATACTCCTCACCCTCATGCTTATAAGTCATCTTTACCGGAGTGAGCTTTATCGTAATTCCTCTTTCTCTCTCAATGTCCATGCTATCGAGAAGCTGGTCCTGCAGTTCACGCTTTGAAACAGTCTCCGTAAATTCAATAAGTCTGTCCGCCAAAGTGGATTTTCCGTGGTCAATATGCGCTATTATACAAAAATTTCGAATGTGTTTTTGTCTATCCATATCTGGTAAATTATAATATAACAGAACAAAAAACGCAACCTTTTTTTGCAAATAAGCGAGCTTCCATGGCAAAAAAAGGTGCTACTTACTAAAAATATTAGATTTTAATGCGCAAATGACAAAAATCATCAAAAAATCGTTGCGTTAGCGCAATAAATTATGGTATAATATGATGAATTATTTTTTTGAGGGATGATATGGATATAAAAAACAGTTGGTTATGCACTAGGCCAGTTGCGCACAGAGGCCTGCACAATTCGGAACTGCCTGAAAATTCCTTGGGTGCATTTGAGCACGCTATCAAGGAAGGATACCCTATAGAAATAGATTTGAGAGTTACGGACGACGGTGAAATCGTTGTCTTCCATGATGATAAACTTACTAGAATGACCAACCAGGACGGCTACGTTTGCAATTACGATGCCGCTACTCTTAAGGGTACTCACCTGCTCAAATCCGACGGAAAGCGCAGTGATTACACTATTCCTACTTTTGAGGAAGTTCTTACTACCGTAAACGGACAAGTTCCTTTGCTTATTGAAGTCAAAAATTCTTCCAAGGCAGGTGCGTTTGAAAGCAAAATTATAAATATGCTTCACGCCTACAACGGTGAATACGCCGTTCAGTCGTTCAACCCATACTCTTTGGAATATTTCAAGGAAAATGCCGAGGAAATTCTACGCAGTCAGCTTTCCTGTTTTTTCTGCAAAAGTGAGCTTTCGGGATTTTTCAGAAGAAACTTGCTAAAAAAACTCAAGCTCAATAAGGTTTCCAAGCCTGACTTTGTTGCATACAGATTCAGCGACCTTCCAAACAAGTTCGTTACCAAATGCAATTTGCCTGTGCTTGCGTGGGTAGTAAAATCCAATGCCGATTACGAAAGCGTAAAACCGCATTGTGATAATATTATTTTCGAAAAATTCGTTCCGCAAAAGTAACGTTTTTTTTGGGCGAAATCTTAAAATGAAATCTTCCGCAACGAAAAATATCAAGCTGATAGAATATTTGAAAGCTACGCTAGTAGGGGCTTTTTCCATGCTGGCGGATTTTTTCGTTACTGCTCTTATTTTGTACGCCGAGGGTGCGTACGTTTACGGCAAGTTTTCCAACGTAATAATCAACAGCGGAATGCACCAGTCCCCTATCTCTATATTTCTTACCGCAAACTTTCTAGGAACAATCACCGGTATAATAATCAATTATTTGCTCAGCGTGTTCTTTACCTATCAGTACGGCCATTTGGGCAAAACAAAGACGGGATTCGCAAAATTTTGCGTTTTGTCCATTATCGGTACTTTGATTAGCACGGGGCTAAACTATATCGGCTATGCCCTGCTCGTTTGGAATGTATGGTTAGTCAAGTTTATCGTGACAGAAATCGTTTTCGTCTACAATTTCCTGACGAGAAAATATTTTATCTTTAATATAAAGCTAATTATGGACGATGAAAACACTATAAGACTATAAAACAAAAAAAATTATAAATAGCAAAAAGAGACAATCTCACAGACTGTCTCTTTTTTTATTTGAACTAATTGTTAATTGCGGGATTTTTGCTTCATTTCCTGCAAGTTTTTTGCAATTTCTGCCTCCTTGCCGTTTGAGGACGGAACGTAAAATCCACCTTTTACCTGAGCCGGAAGATACTGCTGCTCGACGTATCCACCGTAGTCGTGAGGATATTTGTAAGGCACGTCAGAATTGTCCAACGAAGAATTATTGTTGTTGCGCAAATGCAGCGGAACAAAACTGTCGGCAATATTTGCAACTGCCTCCTCCGCCCTGTTCATAGCAACGACTACACTGTTGGACTTTGGCGCTGTGCAAATATAAATTATCGCGTGAGTCATAGGCAATTTTCCTTCCGGAAACCCCATGCTGTCGTACGCGGTATAAGCAGCGTTTACCATAAGCAAGGCGTTGCTGTCGGCAAGTCCCACGTCCTCGCTGGCATGCGCAAACATTCGACGCAAAATTATCTTGGGATCAATCCCAGATTCAATCATTCTGAACGCCCAATAAAGCGCCGCATCCGCATCAGAACCGCGCAAGGACTTGCAAAATGCGCTTAGCATATCGTAGTACGAGCTTTCATCCATCGAAATTCCTTTCTTTTGGACGGATTGCGACGCTACCTCGCCGTCAATCACGATTTTGCCCTCTTTGTTTGGCGGTGTAGTAAGCGCGGCAAGCTCCAAAGCGTTGAGGGCGTTGCGCAAATCTCCCGAACAAGCCCAAACGATTTTTTTGATTCCTTCCTCGGTCAACTCAACGCTTAAATTACCCAAGCCCCTCTTTTTATCCGTAGCCGCTCTTTTAAGCCCCTCTGCAATATCTTCGTCGGTAAGCGGTTTTAGCTCAAAAATTCTACAGCGCGAAACGATTGCGCGAGTCATAGAAATATTTGGATTTTCGGTGGTAGATCCTATAAAAATTATGCTCCCGTCCTCGATTGCGCTGAGCACGCAGTCAGACTGAGCCTTATTCCAACGGTGACACTCGTCAAGAAGAAGATAAGTGCGCTTGCCGTACATTTTGAGCCTATCGCGAGCCTCGTCGATAACCTTTTTTGCGTCCGAAACACCACTCAAAACAGCGTTCATTTTTACAAACGCACCCTTGGTTTCGGCAGCAATTATAGATGCAAGCGTTGTTTTGCCCACACCCGGTGGACCGAAAAATATGCAACTGCCCAGTTTGTCAGCAACGATTGCTCTTCTTAGCAACGAATTCTGCGACAAAATATGCTTCTGCCCGATAAATTCGTCCAAGCTTGTGGGGCGCATTCTGTCAGGCAACGGCGACGCCTTGCTTTTGTTGTCCATCAAATCAAAAAAATCCATACCCTACCTTTTGCAGTCCCTCTCGGCAATGACTGCCACAAAAAGCATTTCTACGGGTATTATAGCACAAAATTTCCATAATGAAAATTCTTTTTATGGGTTTAACGCAAATTTATGTCGCGCGTGATTTTCGTTTGACGCTCACTACACTTTTTACCGACTCTGCGGAGAGTTTAACCGACGGGGTGGAATAACGTATTCTTCCCACCCACAGCTCAAATTCACCGCTTCCGCTGTTGTCGATTTCTATGCGTTGAACTCCGTATTTAGTGCGATAATTTACTTTGATTTTTGACACAAACGCGCTTGGAAGATGTGGAGATATGCTCAACGTTTCACCCCTGATTTTGATACCGAGAAGCTGCTCGATTATACAGCGATAATACCACGATGCCGAGCCCGTGTACCATGTCCATCCTGCTTGTCCGATATTGCTACCGGCATATACGTCCGCCGCAATAACGTACGGCTCGCCTTTGTACCGCTCTCCGTCTCCGCCGTCTTTGCATTTTTCGGCTGGGTTAATCATCTGTAAAAGTTCAAATGCAGCATCATACATTTCCCGCTCAAAAAGCGACCATATATACCAAACTGCACCGTGAGTATATTGTCCACCGTTTTCTCTTACGCCCTTAGGGTACAAGCTGATGTATCCTGCGTCAATTTCTTGGAACGGCGGGTCGAGAAGCTTTATAATTCCACCCTCTTTATCCACCAAAAGTTTATACGCATTTTCGAGAGCGACCTTGGAATTTTGCGTGGAAGTTATGGCTGAAATGGCGGAAAATGCCTGCGTAATCAAATCGATTTTGCACTCCTTGCTGTCCATATCTCCAAGCTTTGTTCCGTCATCCGTATATGCGCGCAAAAACCAACTTCCATTAAACGCCGAGTTTACGCTTTCACGCAAATCCGACTTGGCGTGCATAAGAATCCTTTTGTCCTCCTCGGTACAGTACGGCAAAAATTTATCTATTACCCAAAAGGCAAACATACTTCCCCACACGGTAGTTCCCACTCCGTTTTGCCCTACCCTGTTCATACCGTCGTTCCAATCTCCACCGCGCCTAAGAAGCAAGCCGTTTTCACCAAACACCAACACCGAAATTATTGCTTTTATACAGTGCTCGTACACCGTCGCACGCTTGGTACTGAACCCCGGTGTTGCATATACGTCAGAGCAATTTCGTGGTATCACTACGTCATTGAGATACGGAGTTGACTCTAGCAAAATATCCTTGTCCTGCGTAAAACTTATATACTCAGCAACGGCGAGCGGAAGATACAGTCTATCGTCCATTATCGTCGTGCGTACTCCCGTGCAATCGTAATGCCACCAATGCTGAACGTCCCCTTTTTCGAACTGATGTGCCGCACAGGTCAAAATATGCTTTCGGACCAGCTTTGGGTCCACATACAACAATGCAAGCGCGTCCTGGAGCTGATCGCGAAAACCTATTGCTCCACCCGCTTGATAATATCCTGCCCTAGCGTAAAACCTACTGCTAAGAATTTGATGCGGAAGCCATTTGCACAAATAGTCCAAAGACTTTATTCCCGTTTCGATACTAACGTTAGAGATATAATTTACCATTGGCTCATCCACTTCAAAATTCGTCTTATGTCCTATGGAAAAGTAGATAACCTTTTCTTGTCCAGCCTTTAGCTCTACCGCCACTGATAAAGCAGGATACGGAATAATTCCCTCTTTTTTCAAACTTGCGGTAACAGGCGTGCCCGATATATCACTGTATCCCTCTCGGAAAAACGAGTAATCTGATGGCTCGGACGATTGCATATACGCGCTAAGTCCGCTTTTTTGATTTACAACCTTTATGCCGTCGTCGTAAGAAAACTCCAGACTGTTTCTGGTATTTAGCAAACTGTCGCCCACTACGAAATTAGCGGTCAGCATCGCCCTAATCCTTCTATCCACGTCCGAGCGCAACGTAATTTTGTAAAACTTTGTTTTTCCGTCTATAAAAACCGTTACCTTGCTCAAAAGCCCGTTGTAGTTACACAAAAAATCGGTTTTGTGCGTATAGTGAATCGTCTTGTAGTCACAGTTTTTGGATATAGGATTGGCGGTTGCACCCCAAAAATCTCGCTCGTCCTCAAAAAACACCGATTCGGAGGGCGCATCGCTGACAAGATCGTTGCTCCACACGGTAATTTTTTCCTCTCTCGAATTTTCCATAAACGTGTATCCGCCACCACTGTCGGTTATAATGCACCCAAATTTTCCGTTAGACAAAACGTTGCTCCAAGGGCGAGGTGGCTTTTTTTCTATCAAAAATCCGCCATCAGCCAAAAATCCACCGCAAAAAGTCTTGTGATCCACCAAAAAATCCGGCATTTTTGCAGACGCTAAAATTTGCTTGCTGTGACATAATTCATTGTTAACCTGCCTTTGCAAAACGAAATCGGCATTAAGCGACAAATTTATTACAGTTTTTGCAAGAGGATGCGCAAAGTCTATTATTTGCGCACACAAGCCGTTTTGGTGAGTACAAATTCCCAGCGCGTCGAAAATGTTACGCACTCCCTCGGATACCGACTTGTAATAGCCGTCCACCTCTTTGCACACTACAGAGATGTTGAATTTTAGTCCGAACGCAAAAAGTTTTTTTAGTTCGCTCAGTTGATAATATAGCCTGGAAAAGCTCTTTTGACCCGTCACGACAAAACTTAGCAATGGATAATTTAAATTAAACAAATCCTCAAGCTCGCTTGGCAAAAAAGCCCGCTCGTGAATTATTAGTGACGCTTTTTGGGCGGTGGCGACAGAAGGATTGAGTCTTTTGAGAGAGTACACCGCTCCCTCTATTCGCTTTTCAAACCCAGGCGACTTTATTAGAGCAACGCTGCTTTTGAGGTAATCCAGGTCGTACGAAGCAATCGTACAAAACCTACACTCGGTGCTTTCAAACGCGCCGAGTTGGATGGAGAAAACAGATTTTGACATAGGAATAGGCAATTGACCAAATTTTTCTCCATCCTCAAAATTACCGCTATACGACGCGGATTTATCAAAAAATACTGAATAATACAGCTTGGGATTTTCGTCGGTACGGAAATATATAGGCGCGTCAACTAGTGTGTCAAATTCCGATTTTATAAACATTTGACTAAAGGTTTTGTGCGCAATATCTTTATTTATGTCTGTCATACTTAGCTCAATTTCGACCTTTAAGGCAATATTTTGCCTTTTTTTGCTTTTATTTTTTATTACAAAGCTCCTCAGGTCACCATTGAAAAATGGCAAAACCACATGGTCACAACGCACGCTAATATCAGCATTTTCAAACGCAAATTCACTTTTGTGCGAATAAAACACAGAATTTGCGCTGGCAAAAATTTCACCCAAATCCTGCCCGTCTGCCGTCAAATAAATTTTTACGCCGTCCTCTGCTTTGGTATGGCGAGTTAAATACTTGCCATTAAAATAGGTATAGCCCCTGCCGCACGCGTCGTCGACTACACAAAATTTTCCGTTGGTCAAAAAATTATACTGTGGCGGATAGACATGCGAACAAAAAACCTTCTTTTCGGCCGCGAATTTTCTAGCCAAAGGAATTTTTGCTTTTTTCGGAGCAATTTTGCCATCATCCTCCACCGCAAGCAATATTCTGGACGCATTACAAAAAGCACTGCCGTCAAATAACGAGAAAGCTTTGCGGTCAAGCGCTCTCGTAAGCGCTAGCAAAATCATACCTTGATGATGTGTCATATTGCTCTTTAGCGGTGCGCCGTCGTAGCACTCAAAAAAGCCAAGCTCTCCAAGCATATTCCTGGATTTTAGCACTTCAAGATTCTTTAACACCATTTTTGGTGAAAAATCCAGCGCCATAATGGACGAGTACGCTGACACCGAACCCGTCGAAACCTGCGAATTTATTGCGATTCGCTCCAAGCCAAAGGGCTTGTACTGATACCATCCGCCGTCGTCCGTAGAATTATACAAACTCTCACTCCAACCCCAAGCAAAAGTATGATTCCGCTTTGCGTATCTAATTTGAGAAAAAACCGCATTTTTTGCGCTACTATACAGTAATGTGTATTTTGGATACGGAACGAGCAAATTTGCCATCAGGTATTCGAATAGACCGCCGTTCCACGAATAAAGCATATCGCCTACGTAGCGAACTTTTTTTCTGGAAAGATTGTCAAACGAGCCTTTGTCAACCTTACCGAGCGATATTGCCGCTTGGTAGGTAAGTTGACTTTCGCTGGCAAGCAAATCGTAGTGCGCAAAGTCCATATGCTTGGCACTATCGTTGTAGCCAACAAAAAACAAACCGCGCTCGCCGTCAAACAGCTTTTCCAGTTTCATGCCACGCAAAATTTCCATGCATTCACTCTTTAGCGCCTCGACTTCTTCTCCTACCATCATTAAACAAACCGCAAGATTTCCGTTATCCACAGTCGAAACATATTTGGGTTCAAGCACTTCTCCCGTAGACGAATACCAGTTGTACAAGCACCCGTTCCACTTGACGAGCCCTGTGATAAAATCAATTTCCTCGCGCAGTTTTTCCGTCATAGTTTTCTCATCAATAAATCCAAGCTTTTTTGCACAAAGATGCGAAGTGAGCGTAAATCCAAGATTGGTAGGAGAGGTGCGTTTTGCAAATCCCAAACCGACCTGAAAGTTATCACAAGGCTCTTTCATAGCCAAAAAGTAGTCATAAGTGCATTTTGCGATATTTTGCAGTTCATTTCGCTCAGACACGCTAAATTCTTGCATTTTGAAGCAGCGACAAGTACACAAATCAAAGACTATGCCTGACATAAATAGTGTTGCAACAAGATAAAAATACAGATTTTGCCAAAAAACTACGTTTATGAGTACGATAAAAGCTACGACAGCATAGGTAGGCAAAAAGCTGATTTTGCCCCTGGAATGAGCAAAAACGTTCCATGCAAGCAAGTTTTTTCTTCTCGCTAGTCTTACCAAAGTAACCACGATTGCGCACAGCGAGTTGTACGCATCCACAGGCAAAGTGATTATCTCCACTGCTTCACTAAGCAAGCTTTTCGCAAGACTGCCTCGCCTCAAAACCGAAGTTCTAACAGCATTCAAAAGCCCAAAAATTTTGAGTGCAAACGCAGGCAAAAGATAGCTCATCTGGCCCGCAATCACTGCAATCAGCACCAGCCCAATAGTCGATATGGGTATCAAGCTACAAATTATATTGCACAAAATATGCCATTTAGCGATGGGCGAAAGCGGATTTTTTACCCTTGCTCCGCTACGGTTTCTGGTCCTAAAAAATAGATAAGGAATAAGCTGCCAATCTCCCCTAAGCCAGCGAATTTTTCTTTTTAGAAACGAGGAATAATCACACGGAAAGTTGTCGATAGCGCTTACGTCCGAGTTGGCACAGCCCGCCACTGCTCCTTCAATAAAATCGTGACTGAGCAAGCGATTATCCATAAACGCGCCCGCCACAGCCCCGTCAAATTCCGCAAGACGATAGATTCCCTTACCCGTATAATTTCCACTGCCGAATATATCAAAATTCGGGTTGGTCATTGCCGATGAATAATTGTTTAGCCCCACGCTACCGCAAAGCAAGCTAGCAAACGGAGTCATAATTGTACTGGGATTAGTTTTCATATTAAGCGCAACTACATTTTTATCGGCGTTGTAGGGATGCTCCATAATCTCAACCAGCTCAGTTGCGCAATTTATCACAGTATCGCTGTCCAGCGTCACCACGTACTTGAGGCTGGGAACTTTGCCAAGACGAAGCAAAAACGGACTTTGATCACCGCTAAGCAGAAATTTATTTAGCTCTATCAAAGCGCCTCGTTTCTTTTCCCAGCCTCTATACTCGTTTTCGCCCGTCCTGATTCGCTTTCGCACAAAAACGCTAAATCTGTTTTCCTTTAACTTATTAAACTCCTCGTTTATTCGCGTAAAAATTGCTCCGTCACGGTTATCATTAAGCCGTTTTGCCGTAGGTAAATCCAAAAGTAAAGAATACGTGAAAATTTTGTCGGGGTTGGCAACGCGCAAAGTTTTTAGCGACTCAAAAAGCCCCTCAACCTCCTTTTCATCCCCAACCAAAGCAGTATAAACTAGCATTGTTCGGCTTTGCTCTTTGTTAATATAACGAAAATCTCTTCTTGGAAGATATCGTCTATCGTTGTATTTGCCGTTTATAGTATCGTTTAAGCGCAAAAGCAATCCCAGCGATATAGGAAAAAAAATAACTGCCGTCAAAATATAAAGTTTACCCACAACAGCCGCCACTGCAGCGCTCAATATCAGCGACAGCACAACGAAATACGCTATATACACGCGCATAAAAACCTTGCCCTTTGGACGCGGTAAAATTTCTTCCGCAATATCGCGTTGTTCTCGTTCGGCGCGTTCCTTGATTCTTTGCGCAAGCGCAGACTCGCTAATTTTTTCTTTTTTTGCGCGTTTAGCCAAATAATACGCCATAACGTATTTACTAGCCAGCTTACTTTGATAAAACGAAGTGTTTTGGGATAGAATTTGACACGACGGAACAAGATTTATCAGCAACTTATCCGTGATTTTGCTGTCTTTTACCAGCAAAAAATTAATTGCAGACTGCATTGCTCCACTGTATCTCGCCTGTAAAAGCAAAAAATTGTCGATCCTGTCATCCAAATCCAACCCGTTATCGGCGCAAAATGTCTTTAATTCACTCTTTTGCGCATCCTTTGCGTGTTGCCAGTATCCATAAACGTAGCTACCGTAATTTATCAAAGACAAATCGAGCTTGTTCTTTTTTACGTCGCGGTACGCACGATCGATATTCTTATTGATTTTGACAGACTTTGAGGCAAAAATCGCTACATATTCTAAAATACAAAAGTCCAACGCCAAAGGAAGGGCGCAAATTTCCTCGTAGCAAAGAGGAGCGATATCGTTAAACTGTTTTATCGCAGAGGCAAAAGAGCTCTCGTCTACGCTACTCTCCAGCCCTTTTACCAGCGCTTCGCACAGCAAATACACCCGTGGCACTCCGCCCACGTGTGGTAAACGCTGAAAAATCGACGCTTCCTTTACTCTTGCCAGCGCCGTGCATAAGTTGTAATAAGCGTCAAAAATTCTGTTTTCGAAATCAAAGGCTTCCTCGCCTGCGCGAATTTTAGCGCCTATAATTCGATAGGCGCGAGTTAAATATCGTTTTATGAGCGAAATATTAAGTGATGCACCTCTCACATCGTAAACCACGCACTCACTTGCAATTCGGTTTATTTCCAATTTAAGCGCATTCCCTGATAACAACGGTTTTAGTCTAAAATCAGGTCCGTTCTCCGATCTTGCTACACGAAAGGCAAGCAAAAAAAACGCTGTTATTCCGATAATCATCAATAAGTAATTCATAAATGCCCCACTATACAATTTTAGGGTATTATCGACTCATCGCAGAGTTTTTAAACTTATTTTTTGTCTAAAAAATCGTTTCATAACAAACTGCGCTTACTTAAATAATTTGATAATTTCTTTTATCCGAATTTTTTATTTCACCGCTTTATCGGCGTTTTTTCTAAAGGACGCAAAAAGACAAAAACCCAAAGCTATTAGGCTTTGGGTTTAGTGGTGAGTATGATCTATAAGCCGAGTTCTGTATTTGACGGTTATCTGTCTAGGCGGTATGTTACCATATCGCTCAAGCAATGCAAGGAGAGACGGCGAACAACCTTTACCTCTCCAATTTTGTACCGGATGGGGTTTACATGGCACGAAGCGTTGCCGCTAAGTCGGTGGGCTCTTACTCCACCTTTCCACCCTTACCGTTGCAAGCAACGGCGGTTTATTTCTGTTGCACTTTCCTTAAAGTCGCCTTCACCGGTAATTAGCCGGCATCCTGTTCTGTGGTACTCGGACTTTCCTCGTCGAAATCGACGCAACCGTCTGGTCATCTCGGGGCACATTATATCATTGATTATGCAAAAAAGCAAGTGTACGAATGATTTTTCTCTTAGAAATATTGAAAAATACATTTCTTTGCATTTTGTATTAATATTTCCATGCTAATTTGCGCCTATTTCCTTGGCAATTTTTGATATTGCCTTTTTTTCAATGCGCGATACGTAAGAACGGGAAATTTTTAACTTTTTTGCTATTTCCAACTGAGTGTACGCTTTTTCCACACCGATACCGTAACGATAGCAAATTATAAATTTTTCTCGTTTCGTCAGCACCTTTTCAATAATCTCCAGCACCCTGTTATACAAAACGTCATTTTCTACCTTGATTACCAGGTTATCATCCTTTATGGGAATTATATCCATAAGAGTAATCTCGTTGCCTTCCTTGTCCACGCCCACCGACTCGGACAAGCTACGCGTATTTTTGTGCTTACGGTTGGAGCGTATGTACATCAAAATTTCATTGTCTATACATTTGGCACAGTAGGTAGCAAGTTGACTGCCCTTTCCGTACTCAAAGCTTTCTATTCCCTTAATAAGCCCTATACTGCCCACCGATATCAAATCATCCGCCTCGCCTGCATTTGAATATTTTTTTACTATGTGAGCCACCAGTCGCAAATTGTGCTTTATGAGAATTTCTCTTGCATTTCTGTCGCCCTGCTTTACCCTTTCGATATATTCGCGCTCCTGCTCGCTGGGTAATGGGTCAGGAAAAGAGCCTTTGTTGTTGACGAAAGAAGCAAAACAAAAAATTTTTCCGAGAAACTGCAAAAAGCTTTCGACTATCATTTTATCCTCCAAAAAACGTAGTCGTATAATATATGCAGAACAATGGAATTTTTTGTATTAACTGCTTGTATCTAAAACAAAAAACCGCCGGATTTTTACCGACGGTTAATTCTATTAACTTGCTAACGTATATCAACGGAATTTTGCGTAAATTTCCGTATCAATGAAACGCTTGCTTATCTATCGTTCATGGACAGCATTTGTATCGAAAGCTTGGCAAGAGAAGCTGCCATATCCTCGTTACGCACCGCAACGTGCTTTGGAACTTCCAGCATTACGGGCGCAAAATTCCAAATAGCCTTTATGCCGGACTTTACCAAAATGTCGCAGACTTCCTGCGCGGAAGCTTTTGGCACGGTAATAATTCCGATACTTACATCGTTTTTTTCGATAAAATCAGAAATATCCGCAAGCGAATAAATGTTTTTTTCGGCAAACACCGTGTTAATTTTGCTCTCGTTATGCTCAAAAGCTGCCATGATATTTAGACCGTATTTTTCAAAACGGTTGTACGACAAAAGAGCCTTACCCAAATGTCCCACGCCTATCAACACCGCATTTTTTTGGTACGAATATCCAAAATATTCTTCGATATCGGCGATAAGATTATCCACCACAAAACCGATTTTAGGTTTGCCAGGCGCACTGCTTACCCACGCTAAATCCTTGCGCACCTGCACCGAAGTCAAATCCAAATCGCTGGCAATAGTTGCTGACGAAACATACGTTGCACCTTCGCTACGCTTGTTCTTTAGATACATTCTGTATACGGGCAATCTAGAGATAGTTGCCTTGGGCATATACTTCTTTTTGTCATCGTTGTTCATAAAATCTCCCCTCACGCTTATTATATATCCAAATTCTTCTGTTTGTCAATCGATTATTTTTATCGATTTGTTTTATCGATTGCTTTTATCGATAAAATTTTTCGATACGCGTTCGGCAGACAAAAAAAAATACCCGCGTAAAATCACTTACACAGGTATATATGTAAAATTACTTGGTTTTATCTTTCATTAAGGCAATCTACACCCGGAAGAATTTTTCCTTCCATAAACTCAAGGCTTGCTCCACCACCGGTAGAAATATGAGTTACGTGCTCTTTGTAGCCGAGCTGCTCGATTGCTGCAGCGCTGTCTCCACCACCCACGATAGTAACTGCAGACGACTGCTTCATAGCCTCTGCAACTCTTGCGGTACCTTTTGCAAGAATAGGGTTTTCAAACACACCCATAGGTCCGTTCCAAATAACGGTATTAGCATTTACTACTGCATCAAAAAACATAGCAGCGGTTTTTTCGCCGATATCCAACCCCATTTCATCCTCAGCGATTTCGCTTACCGCTACTGTTTTTACTTCTACGTTAGCGTCGTCGATAGGATCAGGGAATTTCTTGGAAACGACTGCGTCAACAGGAAGCATAAGTTTTACGTTATTTTCTTTAGCCTTTTGCATAAGCTCTTTAGCAAGCTCAATCTTGTCTTCTTCTACAAGGCTCTTACCAACGTTATATCCGCTAGCCTTGAGGAAGGTATAAGCCATTCCGCCACCGATAAGAAGAGTGTTAACCTTGCCGATAAGGTTGCCGATAACACCAATTTTATCCGAAACCTTTGCTCCACCCAAAACTGCTACGAATGGTGCGTTAGCGCTTTCCAACGCGCCACCGATAATCTCAAGTTCCTTTGCAATAAGCATACCTGCAACGGCGATCTTTACGAATCCGTACTGAACTACGCCTGCGGTAGAAGCGTGAGCGCGGTGAGCAGTACCGAACGCGTCATTTACATAAACTTCACAGTACTCAGCAAGCTGACGGCAGAATCCTTCGTCGTTTTTCTCTTCTTCCTTGTGGAAACGAAGGTTTTCGAGCAAAACTGCCTCGCCGTTTTTGAGAGCGGCAACCTTAGCGTGAGCGTCGTCACCTATTATATCCTCTGCAAAAGTTACTTTGCCATCAAGCAACTCATTAAGACGCTCGGCAACAGGTCTAAGGGTGTATTTCATATTAAATTCGCCCTTTGGTCTTCCGAGGTGCGAGCACAAAACAACTTTTGCGCCCTTTTCGAGAAGGTAACTAACGGTAGGCAAAGCTGCTCTTATACGATTGTCGTCGGTGATTTTTCCGTCCTTCATAGGAACGTTGAAATCACAGCGCACAAGCACTTTCTTGCCTGCTACTTCCACGTCTTTTACAGTAAGTTTGTTCATAAAATGCTCCTTTTATCTTAACTACTTCTGGTAGTCTTTTTATTTATAATAAACTTCTCGCTATGCGAGCTTTTTATTTCGTCTTTTTGGCTTTCGTACCCACTTTTGCCCAGTAGCGCGTATGTTGCGATTTTGCCCGCTTCAACACCGGGCTGGTTGAAGCAATCAACGTTGAGCATGGCCGCGGAAAACGCCGTTTCGTACATCATCAGCGTAAGAAGTTCACCCACACACTCCTCGTCCACTCTCGGCATATATACCGTATAATTTGGTCTGTTTGCCTGTTTTAGTGAAAAAGCCGTAGCGATTCGCTGTGTATCAAGTAGCTTTCCCACGGTGTAGCCGTCGAGATACGAGGCTTCGTCACTAGCTCTGATGCTAACGTCAGAGCCTAGATCGTCCACCGCCAAAAAAGTTATTACCTTGTCGAAAGGTCCTTGGGTATAAAGCTGAAGCTGTGAGTGCTGGTCGGTTGTGCCCAATGCCTTGACAGGAGTTTGTCCGACAAAAACTTCCTTGCCCGACAAATCCACCGCTTTACCCAGCGACTCCGCCCAAAGCTGACAATAAAAGTCTGTAATAAGCTTTAAGCGTGAGCAGTACGGCATAATTACGCTCAAATTTTTTCCACGGCGGTATTCTCGCATTTTTAGATACGCCGTCATGAGTGGAATATTTTGCTTTACGGACGGCAAAAACGCGTTTTGCGACATAGTGCGCGCGCCCAAAAGTAAGTTCTTTACGTCCACGCCCGCTATGCTCAGCGGAATTAAACCAGCGTTGTCAAAAACGGAAAAACGTCCGCCCACTCCCTCGGTTATATCAAATATTCTGAATCCTTCTCTGATTGCAATTTCGTACAGCGCGCCCTTGTACAAAGACGTGATTACGAAAAAATGTTGCTTAGCGTCTCTGCCCAGCTCACGCTTCATCAAATCGTAAATTACGAAAAACTGAGTGAGCGTTTCGGGAGTTTCTCCGCTTTTCGTTATCACCGCAAAATAACTGGTTTGCGGATCTATTATGTCAAACAACTCCTTGATGCGCAAGGGGCAGATATTATCCTCGACGTAAACTGCGGGATTTCCCTGCTTTTTTCGCTCAAACGAGTGGTAATGCTTGAGCGCGGTAATTACCGACAAAGTACCCAGCGCCGAGCCACCTATGCCCAGCACGATTAAATTCTCGGCTTTATGGCGTATCGTATCGCAAAAATCGTAAGTTTCCTCAGGCAAATCCTTTCTAGACAAGGCGAGATTACTCCACGCCTGCATGCCCTTGCCTCGTCCCTGCATCACTTTGTCGTAAGCGGTAGAAATCCACTCTCCGTCCTTAGTAAAGTCAACGGGCGAAACTCCGCCTGCCACCGCTCCATCCGTCATAAATTCATAATCCAACCTGAGTTTCATAATTCCTCTCAAAATCTATTTATAAATTTATGATGCGTGAGTGCAGGAAAATTATTCCATAACAATTAAATTATAATACAAAAAAAGAAAAGGAGCAAACAAAAACTCGCTCCTTTTCATAAAGTTATACTTTTTTATGCAACGATGTGCAATTATACAACAGTTTCAATCAATCCGTAGTCGCCGTCCATTCTGCGATATACTACGTTAACCGCATTAGAGGTTTTATTTAGGAATACGAAGAAGTCGTGTCCAACGAGCTCCAACTCCTCAATAGCGTCCTCTACGGTCATAGGGATAAGCTCGAAGGTCTTGCTCTTTACGACGATGCTCTGATGCTCTGCTTCTTCCGCATTTGCAACAACTTCGGCAGCAAAATCTTTGGCTTTGAAATTCTTAAACTTAGATTCTACCTTTTTATGATGCTTGATAATCTGCTTTTCCAGCTTAGGAAGCGCAATATCAATATTGTTGTACATATTATCGCTACTAACCTCGGATCTGAGAACTCCTTTCTCCACTCCGATAGTAAGCTCCAATGTGTAAATTTCTTTGGACTGCTTAAGCATTACCTTGATTTTGGTATCCTCGTCAAAGAACTTGTCAAGCTTTTCTAGCTTGTGTTCGATAACGTTCTTAAGCTTGTCGCTCGGGCTGTAATTTTTACTCAGAAACTCTATTTTCATAGTGTTTTCCTCCTTGCCGATTAAGGCTGATTTAATTAACCGATAACTCGGATTATTGATTATTTATTTGTTCAACACACTACTATAACAATCTACACATATATTATAACTCATATATTTAAATTTGTAAATAGCCTTGTGAAAAATTTATCAAGCTTTTTTTTGATTTTATTAATTTTTTTCTAAATTTTTCTTATAGTAATGCTTACGCCGTCGTAATCCGCCAGCAATTTGTCACCATCAAAAATTTTACCGCAAAGATAATCCTCGGCTATAGTGTCTTCGATATCCCTTTCGATAATTCTACGCAGCGGTCTTGCGCCAAATTCTATATCGTAACCTTTTTCCGCTATATGCGCCATAAGCTCGTCAGACACGGTAAGCGTCATATTTTTCTCTGCCAAAGTCTTGTTTACCTTTGCAATCATAATGGACGCTATCTTTGCGATTTCGTCTCTCGTCAAACGGCTAAAGGTACATATCACGTCAATGCGGTTGAGAAACTCCGGCTTGAACTGGCGACGCAACGCTGCGCCCAAAATATCCTCGGTACGCTGTTTTTCCACTGCGTCATCCTCTGCTCCAAATCCCAAGCTTCGATTGTGTTTCAGTTCCGCAACACCCACGTTGCTGGTCATGATAATTATGGTGTTTTTGAAGCTAACGGTTCTACCCTGCGAATCAGTAAGTCTGCCATCGTCAAGTAGCTGCAACAAAAGATTGTACACGTCGGGATGCGCCTTTTCGATCTCGTCAAACAGTACAACCGAATACGGCTTGCGTCGTACCTGCTCGGTTAGCTGACCACCGTCGTCAAAACCAACGTAGCCCGGAGGCGAGCCAATAAGCTTGCTTACGGAATGAGATTCCATATATTCGGACATATCAAGTCTAATAACTGCGTTCTCGTCGTCGAACATTGCCTCGCCTAACGCCTTGGTAAGCTCGGTTTTGCCCACACCCGTAGGTCCCAGGAACAAGAACGTTCCAACCGGTCTTTGCGGATCTTTAAGTCCCGCGCGCGCTCTTCTTATAGCCTTGGACACACTGGTTATCGCCTCGTTTTGACCAATAACGCGCTTGTGTAAAATCTCCTCGAGATGAATAAGCCTGTCTTTTTCGGTTTCGTTGAGCTTGGTAACCGGAATTTTGGTCCACTTGGCAACCACCGCGGCAATATCGTCAGCGGTGATTTTTCCGCTGCTTTCGTTGTTTTTACTCCACTCAACCTTTGCGTTTTCAATTTCCTTGCTCAATCTCGCACACTCGTCGCGATACTTTGCCGCAGTTAAATAGTCCTCGTGGTCGATTGCCTGCTGTTTGAGTTCAAGCATCTCTTCAAGCTTATTTTTTATTCCCTTTATTTCTTCCGGAACGGTGTTTCCGCTTACCTTTGCTTTGCTCATCGCCTCGTCAATAAGGTCTATCGCCTTATCCGGCAAAAATCTGTCCATAATATATCTGTCCGAAAGCTTTGCAGCCGCCTCGATCGCCTCGTCGGTCAGCATCACCTTGTGAAAGGCTTCGTAATTTTCTCTTAGCCCCTTGATTATTTCTATCGTGTCGGCAATGGATGGCGGAGCAACTATTACAGGCTGGAATCTTCGTTCCAAAGCCTTGTCCGCCTCAATATATTTGCGGTACTCGTCGGTAGTAGTTGCGCCTATGGTTTGCAACTCACCGCGCGCAAGGTAAGGCTTTAAAATATCCGACGGCGAAACTTCGCCCTCCTTGTTTCCTGCCTGCGCCAAGGTGTGCAATTCGTCTATAAATAAAATTATATTGCCTTGAGCCTTGACAGCCGAAATAGCATTTTTAAGCTTTTCTTCCATAGCACCACGATATTTAGTTCCCGCAATAATACTGCTTATGTCTAGCGAAAACAAAATTTTGTCGCGCAAAATTTCAGGCACATTGCCCTGTACTATCGCTCTCGCAAGACCTTCTACCACCGCGCTTTTACCTACGCCCGGCTCGCCTATAAGCACCGGATTATTTTTTGTTTTACGGCAAAGAATCTGTATTATACGCTCGATTTCTTCGTTTCTGCCGATAACGGGATCTATTTTATTTTCACGAGCACGCTTGGTCAAATCTATTCCGAGATCGTTCAAGTCACCCGGAATTTCTTTAGCATACTCTCCATTCTTAGCAACCGTGTCTCCACGCATTTTTTGAATAACAGTCTGCAAATTATCGCCCATTACGGCATGCAAAATATTGCACGCAACCGACGAATAATCCATCACTATACAAAATATCATGTGCTCGCTGGTCGCCATGGTTCTACCTTCTTCCAACGCAGACTTGTACGCCTCCAACAAAGTATTTTTTACTCTTGGAGTAAGCTCGGGCTTGCCCATAATAACGACATTTTCGCGCTCTTCAGCCAAATACTGCTCGATATGCGCGTTAGTCAAACCGTTTTCCAACAAAACCTTACTCACCTTGGTATCGTTATTTAGCAATCCGTACAAAACGTGCTCGGTGCCTACGCAAGCGTTGTTGTATTTTTCGGCAACGAACTGCGCCAGCTCCATACATTTCTTTAGATCCTGACTAATTTGTATATGCATTTTTATCCTCCCATACTAATATTTGCTTTCCTATTTGAAAGCACTCTGCCGACGTACTCGGCTCTTATTATATCACGCTCGTCACTTTCTACCGAGCGCCCCTTCATCTTGCAAATTCCCGCAGGCTGAACGTCCTCGATAAGCTTTTGAACGTCTACACCGCTTATATCCGTGATTTTGTAGTAACTTCCCAGTCTTACGAGTGCAATCAATTTCATAAACTCGTTGTTGGAAAGTTTGTAGCAGTTGGTAAGCGTGCCGTAAGCGCGCAT
>JAFQMX010000056.1 GCA_017396125.1 Clostridia bacterium | reverse complement strand
TTGCTGCATCTGCTGCTACCTTAGCTGCTTCTGCCGCTGCCTTAGCCGCGTCAGCCTTTGCTGCTGCTGCTTCTGCTGCTGCCTTAGCCGCGTCAGCCTTAGCCGCCGCCGCTTCTGCCTCAGCCTTTGCTGCTGCGGAAATGTTAGCTGCGCTTTCTGCTGCTACCTTAGCCGCGTCAGCCTTAGCTGCTGCTGCGTCAGCTGCTGCCTTAGCTGCTTCTGCCTTAGTTGCTGCTTTCTGAGCCTCAGTAACGATAGCATCAAGCTTGCTGCTCAATCCATCTATAGCTTCGTCAATAGCCTTTTCAACGTCCTTAGCAAGATCATCAAGTTCCTTAGCGAGTTCGGTGTCGGTAACCATAGAGTTAACCATACCGTCTACTACACTGTCAAGCTCGGTGATGAGCAAGGTAACGTTTGCGATAGAGCTGTCTACGTCATCAAATCTGCCGTCTACTGCATCAAATCCATCGTTAATTGCGGTGTTGAGCGCGTCAATCTTGGTGTTGATGGTATCGCTCAAGGTATCGATAATGCTGGTAGCGGAAGCGTCAATCTTAGCCTCGATAGAATCAAGGAGATCTGCAAGATCATCAGCGCTGATCGCGGAATTAACGATGCTTTCTGCCTGATCCTTAACCTCGTTGATAGCCGCCATAGCTTTTTCGATTTCTTCAACAACTGCGTCGAATTCAGCGCCCATGCCGTCAACTACGGTCTTGATTTCAGCAAGAGTAGCCTTCATAGCGGTAGCAGAATCAGAAGCATTGCGGATCATGGTCTTGTAAGCCTTGATTTCGCCAAGCTCAATCTTAGCAATTCCAAGAGCACGATTTACCTGCTCGATATTCTCAGCGGAATAGATTGCAGCAACCATAGCGCTGGTAACGTCAAGCTTGTTAACCTCGTTGTCGCCAAGGAGCTCTACGATAGCAGCTTCTTTAGCATCGTTAAGAGCCTTATCAGCGTCACCTGCGAGTTCGTCAATCTTATCCATGATTTCGATAGTTTTATCGAGAATCTCAGCGTAGAATGCCAACTCATCAAGTTCTTCAACGTCTGCTTCTACTTCGGAGTACTCAACGTCCTTGATAGCAGCGTATTCTTTAATTTCGATGATAGCCTGCTTAACAGCGTTAGCACGGTCGAACGCATTGAGGATAAGAGTCATCTTCTTAGCGTAGTATTCGTACATTTCGCGGATTTCAGATGCCTGAACTGCGCTGTCGAAATCAGCCTTAGCTTCTGCAAGTACGGTATCGAATGCCGCAAGACCAACTTCGTCATAAACGTCATTTGCCTTGAGGAACTCTGCGTAAGCAACGAGCTTAGCGTACATCAAATCTACAAACTCAGCAATGTCAACTACGTCGTAGCAACCGGTTTCGGTTTCCAAGCAAGCGTAGCCGTCTTTAATCATCTCTTCTTCTACGTAGTGGCTGAAGCATCCGCCAGATACGGAGAAGTTTTCACCAATAAGTGGATGAGCAGTATCATCATCCAAAGCATTGACAACTACGAACTTACCGTCGGTAATTTCTACGGTTGCGGTAGAAGTTTCGAAGTTACATACAACACAATATTCAGTCTCGAACTCACCACCGTTGATTACTACCTGACCAGCGTAAGCACCAATGAGGTAAGACTCGCCGTCCTGAGTAAAGATACCATTTTCGATAACGAGGCCGCCGGTGCAAGTGGTCGAGAGACCTATACCGAAGTCACCTACGAAATGAACATTACCAGCAACATCAGTGCTGTCGGTGATAGTGAGTTTGTTGTTAACTACGATAGCGTAGTTGCCAGCATTGAGATCGTCAACGTACATATCAAATCCAGCGAGATCAATAGTAACGTCTGCGTCGATTACGATTTTCTCAACAGGGATTACGTCAGCAAGAAGCTTGATAGTTCCCTTGTCAGTGATAGAAGCGAGAGCCAATTCGAAGGTAGAGTAGCAGGTCAAGGAACCGTCTTCTCTCTCGATAGCCGCTACCATCTTGGTCATGGTCGAAGTATCCAAAACATCGATAAAATCATTAGGGTTGGTACCGTTGTCCATTACGATGGTTTCGATATTTACGGTGGAAGCATTCTGTACAGTAATATTATGATCCTTCTTGAATCTGATGCTGCCTTCGCCCATCTTGCTGATAGATACTGTAGAGTTGCTGATTTCGATGTCACCGTTATCTACGGTAATACCTCTGCCGGTACCTTCGGTAATGGTTACATTACTGTCATTAATCCACAACATAGAACCGTTGAACGCGTTGTCGCCACCCTTTACGGTGATAGTGGAATTGCTAATATCCATAGCTACGTTTACGGAAAGTCTATCAACATCAACAAAATTAGCAATTATGTTAACCAACACAACGCCACTTTCTGCGCCTTCGCTCTTGAATACGCCACCGATGTCGCTCTTTTCGTTGGTAAGGTCAATGGTAGAATCAAGAATGATCAAGTACTGGCTATCATCTACGTTGCCAAGCACGTAGAACACTGCGTAGTTGGAGTTGTAACCGTCACCAACGATAGAGGAATCAGTTACAGACATAAAGCCTTCAATAAAGAAGATTGCGTAATCGAACGGCTTAGCTTCATTATCCACCTTGGAGATATCAATGATAAGGTCAGCGAACACGATACCTGCATCTGCTGCAACCTTGTTGCCACCAGCAGTAAAGCTAACGGTAACATCGCTGCTTGCGCCCACTACGGACACGTTCTTGCCCACTACGTTGAACGCTTCGTTTACGGTAATATCGTCAATGATAGAAATGGTTTCTCCATCTTTAGCTGCGTCGATTGCCTCAGCAAGAGTATCGTAGTAAACGTTGGTATTAACATTTACGATAAATGCTTCTACAATCTGGTATGCGCCGTCATTGTTGAGTCTAAACGCATAACCGTCTTTTGCATATTTATTATCTACGTCGCCGTAGAAGAGTGCGTCTTCGCTGTTTACAAACTTGATAGCATTTTCTGCATAGAGTGCAGCTTCGGTTCCGTGGAACTCACCGCCGTTGATCGCAACGTCGCATCCACCGAATTCGTAGAATGCTACGGTACCGGTAAACTTACCACCGTTGATTACAACGTTAGGAGCACCTGCAATACCTGCGTAATCGCTAACTGCGATAGCAGCGCCGGTCACGTCAGAACCGCTGCCGTTAGTTGTTTCTGGAACGAAAGTAGTTGCGGTAGCAACGATTTCAGCTCCATCGTAAACGTAAAGTTCACCGTTACGCATAATGATACCGGAAGTACCTTCTACGTAACCATAAACTTCTACCACACCATTCTGTGGGTTGTAGATAGCTACGTTGTTTTCGGAAATAACTTTAGCATCAGAACTAATGTAAATCTCAGTACCGTCGTACAAGCCACTTCCGTTACCCTGAATAGTAGCGTACTGGGTGCTGGTGCTACGAAGCTCACCATATACATCAAGTACTACATCTCCTCTGAGATACGCTGCGTTACCGCCTGCGGTAATAATAGCATCCTCACCTGCTTCAATAAGAATATAAGTTGCATTTACAGTAGCGTCTGCATAGATTGCATCGCCCTTAACGTTTACGTAGCCCTTGATATATCCATTACCATCCCAAGCATAGCTGTCAATATAAAGGTGTGCAGCAACTCCGGTAACGTAGAAGAGTACGTCTGCTTCACTATTGAGAGTATAACCGTTGAGGTCTACATCCAAATCATTAACTACTTCGATCTTAGCGTCATGCTGGATGTCGGTAAGAAGGGTAAGTATGGAATCGCTGTCGAGAGCGTCAGCAAGAGCGTCTGCCCACTTAGCGTATGCAATATCGTCTGCCATAGCAACCATATTGGTCATGGTAGCAGTTGCATCTACGTTAAAGAGATCGCTAGGCTGAGTTTCACCTACATCAGTAAAGCTATCGATAGATACAGTTTCAATATTAAGTTCAGAAGTTCCAAGAACGTTGAATTCCTTATCCTGCTTAAATCTAATGCTAGATTCTACGGTATTAGTAATGGTAACCTTGGAATCAATGATGTTAATATCGCCATCGTTTGCAGTAATACCTCTGCCATCAGCGCCGTCGATGGTAACTTCAGCATTCTTGATGGTAAGAGTAGAACCGTTGAATGCGTTAGCGCCGTTAATGATTTCGGTCTTTCCACCGTCGATAGTAATATTGCCTGCTACGGAAGCAATCTTAGCGTCCTTAAGCGCAATATCAGTATTAGTAATATTGATTACGCTGTCGTTGTTTTCACTCTTAAATACTCCGCCGCCTACGCAAACGTCATTGGTAAGAGCGATTTCGCTGTCCACAAAGCTGAGAGCCTTGGTGCTGTCGCCGAGCACGTAGAATACAGCGTAGTCAGAATCGTAGTTTGTACCTACGAACTTAACGTTGTCAAAAGTCAAGTTGCCAAGTACGAAGAAGATTCCGTGGTATGCCTTTGCTTCGGAAACGTTGCTGATATCAACAGTACCGTTTTTGAAGGTAACATCGGCAGTTGCCTGAATCTGATTCTTGTAGTACTTAACATTGAATACATTGTCATTAAGATTAATAGTAATCTTCTTGCCTGCAACGTTCATTGCTGCTGCAGTAGTTACGTTTTTGATAACTTTAATTTCGTCGCCGTCGATGGATGCTGCAATAGCTTCTTCGATGGTTGCGTAAGAAGTATGCTCACCGTTTCTGGTGATGATTGCAACTGCTTCGCCGTTTACCTTAACCATACCGGTCGAGCCAGGTGCGGTAAGATATCCGTATCCCATAATTTCGCTAGCATATTCATCGCGAACTTCGATATCGTTGTTCTCGAATCCAAGAACCTTAATAATCTGTCCGCCTACAGTTCCGCCAACTTCAAGCTCGGTGTCGAGATAAAGTTTTGCGTTTTCTGCAATGTCGGTAACGTCAGTTTCTACATAGTTAACAAGAACTGCGTGCTGAGCATTGGTATTGCCCTCTGCTACGATCTTACCTCCGGTTACGTTAACTTCGATATTGTCGCCTGCGATTACCAAAGTACCAAATACGTTGGATGCATGAACAGCCTGATCGTTAACGCTCTTGAGAATAGAATCAACAATGGAGATCTTTCTATCAACACCGGTAATGTTAAGTGCAGCATAACCGCTGAATTCACAATCGTTCATGTGGATTCTGGTGCCTGCAGCAGCGCTTGCAGCTACGTTTACGGTGTATTTAAATCCTTCTGCCTTTACACTGTAAAGAAGAAGATTTGCTTTCTTTTCAATAACATTGATTGCTCTTTCGCAATTTCCGCCGTTGATGATGGTCAAATTACCGATTCCAACCATACCGTCTACGCTAACATTGATTGCTCTGGTCGCCATAGAGGTAAGAGAATAGTTGTTACCGTTGAAGGTAATTTGGTCGTCAATTACAACAATATCTTCTACAGTTACGTCCTTGTTAAGAACGAGAATGTCGTCATTGGATACTGCTGCAAGTGCTTGCTCGAAGAATTCATAACCTTCGTACTTGTAAGAGTTGGTAGCGCGAGCCATTCTTGCCTCTGCTGCTACAACGCCCCAAATATTAGAGCCTGCTGCAATTTCCTTCATAGCATATCCGCGTGCTGCATACCAAAGTTCGATATCGCCCTGTACGGTACCGCCATAGAAGAATTCGCTAGCGTCCTCGGCAAGCATTTCACCGATAAACATACCGCCATTGATTGCGATTTCGTTAGCAACGCTATAACCTGCCTGCTCGTAGAAAGATACTTTACCCTGCAAAGTACCACCGTTGATGGTTGCCTTTACGCTACCATCAGTAGCGTGGTCTACAACTGCAACAGCTGCTCCCATTACATCAGAACCGCTAAGATTGCCGGTTTCAGGTACAAAGGTAGTTGCATTAGCAATAATGTGACCATCGTTGATTACAAGCTCACCATTACGTACTATAATACCGGAAGCACCCTGAATAAGACCATCGTTTACGGTAATCTTACCAACCTGTGGATGATAAATAGCAGCAGAGCCATTAGCCAAAACATTACCATCGTTGATGATGATTTCAGTACCCATGGTATCATTTCCGCTACCCTGAATAGTTGCATACACACCACCAGTAGAAAGAAGGTCAGCCTCGGTTACGAGTTTTGCTTTTCCTTTGATATAAACAGCATTTTCGGTAGCAACTACGGTCAAGCCCTTTTCGAGATTAACAACCACTTCATTAGCAGTTCCGTCTAAGTAGAAGCCCTCGGTTACACCTACAATATTTCCGTTTCTGAAAGTAGATTCTCCAGCGGTTACGTTGAACGCTCTGCCGGTAGAAACTACTGCAAAGCCCATGAGGTCAACTACTACGGACTTATTAACTTCGATTGCTACGTCACGTTCGATATTCTTGGTCAAACGAATGGTCTCGCCAGCAGGAACACCTGCGATAGCTTCTTCAATTGTCTTGAAGTATGCTCCGTCATGATAGTTATCCTTAGCCTCATAAATAGTAATATCTGCACTACCTTTTATGTAAGCAGGATCGATTACGGTATATTCACCGCCGGAAATAAATCCGGTAACGTTCTCGGAATATACTTCACCGTCAAATCTACCACCAGAAAGTGCAATAGTAACGTCGGTTACACCGTCGTTAACGGTATCTACTTCGTAAACAGATTTAAGACCGTAAAGCTTACCACCCTTTACGTTAACGTTGATAGTGTGGTTGGTGGTGTGCTGAGAAATTGCAATAGCAGCGCCTTCTACGGTAGATCCGCTACCGTTAGCGTTTACTTCGAACTCCTCTGCAGTAGCCATGATTTCACCTCCGGTTACAGTAAGACTACCGCTACGCATTTCGATACCGGTAGTTCCTTTAATTACTGAATCGCCGGAAATGGTAACCATACCATCCTGCGGATTGAATATTGCTGCAGCATTAAGACCGATGATGGTTGCGCCGTCGATGGTGATGTTGGTGTTGTTACGATAGCCGTTACCACAAATACCGTAGTAATAACCAGTAACAGTACCTCCCTGCATCTTGAGCGTAGCTGCCGGAGTAGTTTCGTTTTCTCCGGTTACAGTCATTTTGATAACGCCAAGTATTTTTTCGTTATCTCCGCTGTAAATCTGACCGCCTTTTGCCTCGTCAATTACGAGGAGGTCAGCACCACGCTTAACGGAAATCAAACTGTCCCCACCAACCCAATTAGCTACGTCAGTGCTAATCTTTTTGCCGTTGAGGTCGAGTACGACTTTACCGCTAACCAACAAAGTTTCGCTGAGAACCACATCACTCTTGAGCACGACTTTGTTATACTCACTGTGATCCTCTGCCGCTTCGACAGCTTCTTGAAGAGTTGCGTATGTAGTTCCGTTGATTTCAGCAACGTCGCCTTCTGCCGCTCTAGCAACAGGCGTAGCGAGTCTGCCAAACGAAACCGCAAGCATCACAACCAAAGCAAGAAGCAATACGTGCAAGCTCTTTGTTTTGATTTTCATTTCACATCTCCTTTGCTGACAAATTATCAGCTGAATTTTTAATCGTGTGCTCGGCTAACGGATAACCGTTCACACATTTAAGCACAGTAGTTCATTCTATACATGCCTAAATTATTACCCGTACATTTTATAATACTTTACGCAATTTTGTCAATGCTTTTTAGAAAATATTTTTTGACTTTTGAATATTTTTTTGTTATAGGGGTTCACAAAAACTATCAAATTATCAATTTTTGTAAATCACTGCTCAAAAAAATGGTAAAGTATTTTTCGCTCGCTTCGGCAGGTCCGTTTCCAATCCGAAATTCGCGCTTTATATAAACCGCTTTTACACGAGGATTGCTAACAAAATTCATGCAAAAACGAATTATTTGCAACGACGTTATTTGGACCGCAACGCAAGCTTGCTTGGCGCTACGGCCAAATAACCCCGTTAAAAAAGAGAGATGTATGTCGTCGTACGTTGACTGCAAGCACGCAGTTCTGCGACAGAGGGCATGGATTTTTCGCCCTTCTAAATAACCAATACTGCAAATCGCACTTTTATCGCATAAAACTCCATTTTTTTTGCAATAAAATTTTTACGCTTAAAAATAGCAAAATGTGATCGATACATTCTTTAAATACAAAAAAATGACGTCAACAATCGCGACGTCATTTTTTTTAGTAAAATATTACCATGATGAAAAGGAAGAAAATTTAAATGATATGTCAAAAGTTAGGTTAGCCGAAAAAGGCTCTTGCGGGATTATCGCCGCCCGCATCGGCACTTTGTCCTCCGTTAGAGGGGATCTCAGTAATTTCGCCAGTTTTTAAATCCACTTGGTATTTGTAAACGGCGTCACCCTGTTTTTGTCTCAAAACTACGATATAAACAAGCTTGTGATCTCGGAAGGTCGGATACGCTACAACGTTATATTCGTCCATATGACCAATCAAACTCTTTATCGACGAGAAAATTTTGTAAATTACCTCGGTGATATTCATAAATCCGTTGGCTTCACCCTGAACCACGTCGTCAGGCGGTTTGTGTCCCTCGACGAGAGTGGAATACAAGTGATTGAGTTCCTTTATGGTCATAGTAGCAAGTTCTTGTATTTTGTCCTGAGCAACCTCCTCCGATTTGGACAGCTCTGCCACAATTTTGTCCAGTAGGTGAATTTTGCCCGGTGAAATGCCCATTTGCTCGGCGCGGTCTTTAATTTCCTTGCTCGCCTCCACGGTCTGACCGATAATGGCACATTTTATGTCGGACTTTTCAAAAACCTCTTTTACTTGGTCGGTAATTTGCGTAACGAGCTGGGCAGCGGTTTCGTGATTTTTATTATCGACGCTGACGAGCAACGAATTTTCTTCGACGGTAAGGTAGCCGTGAAGGCACATTGAACCAACTATAGCATTGATAGCGGTTTTGAGCTCGACGCCCTTAAGATTCATATCGCCCAGAATAATTTTCGCGTCATCGTTGTTTGCGTTGCAAGAAATTACCACGTTGTCCGCCGAAAGTGAAAGTTCTATGCTGGGGTTAACGTCGATATAAACTGCCGTCTGCGCTTTGGGCGCGTTGATTTTGTCGGGAATCGCGTTGCCCACAAGCATACCCACCAAAAACAGCATAACGCAAGCGACGGCAACAGCGCCTTTCAAAAAGGCAGGTTTACCAAAAAGCGAGCGCACGTATGCGAAAAAAGAGGACGCAACGCCGGCAAAGCTCTTTTTTTCATCCGCAACGAATTGTGGCGAAGCGACCTGCTCGACGTTTTTGCAATCGGCAACAATCTGCGCCTTAATGTCCGGAGTTTCGCTACTGAATGCGTCTAATATTTTTTTATCAAAACTATTCATAGAGTTCCTCCTTTACAACGATTTGCAACTTCTTGATTGCGCGATTATATTTAGAAAGTACAGTCGAGAGTGGCTTACCCAAAATTTTTGCAATTTCGCGGTGCTTCAATCCCGAAACTATATGCAGCGAAATTATTTCGCGTTCCTCCTCGCTCAGCGTAGACAAAATCCCCTGCAAAAAAGCGTTGTTAACGACCGAATTTTCCAAATCAAAGCCGCTAGGGGTAGCAAAAGCATCGTCCAGCGAAGTTGTGCGAGAAGCGAGATTAAAACGCCTGCGAATAAGGTTAAGTTCTATGGTAACAATCCAAGCCATCGGCTTGCCCTTGGGGACGTATTGCTTTGCGTAGCGATAAATCTGGATAAAAGTATCGTGGAGAATATCGTCCGCGTCGTGTTTGTTGGCGGTTTTGGAGAGCGCAAAAGCGAACACGTCGGTTTTTATGAGGTCGTAAAGCTCCCCCATAGGATCGGGATTGCCGTCAGCAATACTAGCGAGCAAATCTTCTATTCTTTTGTTCTTGTCCGCTCTTTTCTCGTCAGACAAGGCAAATATTACAATCACGATTGATACCCCCCCCTTGAATTTTCTTTCATTATATCACGGGGGCGTACGAAAAATCAATCGTTTTAAAAAAGTTTTGCAAGCCGACAGCTTACTTGCCGGAAGCGAAGGGAATAAAACCGGCAACGGATTGAAAATATTGAGTGCGTTTTAACCTCCTTACGTAATATAAATAATCGGGCAAGGGTGTTTATCGCAAGACCAATAAATTTCTTTTGAAAAAAATTTTAACAAAAAAACAGGCTGACCTAATCAACCTGCTTTTAATCCTCAATGTAAAACTTATCAAGCTCCCAACGTAAGGGATTATGCTGTACGTATTGCACAATCTGAGCGTAATCATCACTTTTTCTTACGACGTGGTCATAGAATGAACGTTGAAAAACCTTTTGTCCTTTTTGTCCACGCAACGCGTTTATTTGGCTGGTAGCATTATATTTAAGCCACGCAATAACCGCATTAATCGTAGGGGCGGGGTTGCCCCGCCCGTGGGGGTTATGGGTTGGTTTGGTCTTAGTGGGCTCCCTTGTGTAAAGGGAGCTGTCAGTTTACTGACTGAGGGATTGTTTTCGTCAATCCAAATGTAATTTGTTAAAGGGTCGAAAACCCCCAATCCCTCCACCGCAAGCGGTCCCCCTCCCTTTACACCAGGGAGGCTACTGCTGGGTGGGGCTTTTGCGGTTTTTTCGGGCGGGGCAACCCCGCCCCTACGTCGCTAATTGATTTCGTAATCTCCCCTGTGCAACAATGGTCAATAACCGAAAGCAATTTGTTTTTTTTGTAGGTACAAACGGTAATAAAATACGCCCCAACCGAGGCGTAATCATATTCTTGCAATCTGACAATTTTTCTTTTAGGCAACTGTTTCATAACTTATCTGCACGCGCTACTACAATGAAAAAGTAAACTCTCCGTCCTTGCCGTAATACAAGCGGCAACGGATTTTGTTGTCGACGGTAAAAAACTCGGCAGAATCGATATAATCGAACTTAAAAAACCTTTCGCCCCTAGGGTAAACGGCGCGCAAGCGGTCGGCGGCGTAGGTAATGGTGTAGCCCAAATCGAAACGCAATTCGTTTAGGAAAACGCGCGGTTCACTACTCGAAAGCGCGTGGATTTCGTCGTACCAATCTGAGATAAAATGCTTGGCGCGGGTGATTTCGTCGGTAATTTCTATCATTTCCTGCGAGGAATAGCCGTCGAGCTTTTCGCTGACGATATGCCCGCCTATCAAAATTGCAGCACAAACGAGAGCCAAAACAACGGCAATAATGATAATCTGCCTGACTCCAAGTCTACGCATGGTAGCGGACTCTGGCTTAGGCAAATTTTCCTCCGTTTGCGGAGAGTTATTTTGTTGTGGCAAATTTTCTTGCGACATCTCGTTTCATTCCAAAAATCCAAAATTGTTTGTGGCAAAGAGAACAAAACACAAATTTCTGCTCAAAAAAGCCACGATTATAACTCATAATATTATACCCCTAATCCGAAAAAAAAGTCAACGATTTTTTATTAAGCTACCAACAATCTTTAATTTGTTTTTAATTTTTTGTGACAACGGCAAAAGTGAGAAAGTTTGTATAGAAAAAAGAAAAAGCAAGTGACTTTCGCACACTTACTTTTCCTTTTTGGTTTTATTTTTTTCTAAGGAAACCAACTAAATTAATTACTGCAATAAATACAGTTATTATTTAAACAAATTATAAACTATCTACAATTTTATCAGTTTTACTTACAGCTTCACCATTGAACGTGTTACCAGTACCAGCACCCATATAAACAATTTGAGCCTTTCTAGTGGTTTCAGTAGTTATTGCACCATTGTTTACACAATTAGCCATTGTAACTTTTGGAACACATTGCATATCGCCATTTCTAGTTGCTGCAGAGATATATCCAATTACACCAGCACATTTTGCACCTTGATCATAGGTACCTCTAGCAGTAATAGCTGCTTCATTAGTACAATTAGTAATATTTATAGTGTTACCATAAATACGTCCTACAAGTCCGCCTACAGCATCAAAACCAGTAATAGAACCAGTTGCTTTACAATTAGTCATAGTAAAGTCACCATAAGCATAGCCTACGATAGCAGCAACGGAGTCACCAACATATTTAGAACCAACGTCAGTAATATCTGCATTTACAGTAAGATTCATGATTTCAGCATTTTTAACACAGCCAAAGAGACCAAATACTACTTCGTTCTTTGTTCCAACTGAAGTTGCGTTACGTCCAGAAGCAAGTCCGTCAATAGAGAATCCATTATTAGAAAGATTCTTGATAGTGTGATTTTGTCCATCGAAAATACCAGCAAAACCAGTAATTTGATCTTTATCATTTGCATTATCACGGTAAACGTTACCGATAGGCAACCAAGCAATACCGTCGAGATTGATATCTGCAGTAAGCTTAACTGTCTTGCCTTCGTAGTTATATCCACCATTTACGATATCTCTGAACATAGCAAGTTCTTCTCTATTAGAAATAGTGAAACTAGTTTTATCATCTACGTTAGCTTCAGTTCCCTCAAGAACAAGACCATCTTTAGCAGCAACAGTAGTACCAGCAGCAACCGTCTTAACGATACCATTGGAAGCAACTTTAAGGCTACCTGCAGTAAGGCTAACATTTTCTACATAACCATTAACTACAAAAGAGTTAGCAGAAACAGTACCACTTACATTCTTAGCAACACCATATTGCTCTACGTGAGCTTTAGGTGCAGTAATTTCCACCCCATCAAAATTACCGCTAATAGAAATATTCTTTTCATCAGTGCTGTTGGTGATAATAAGATCCACACCAGTGTTTGCGCCTGCATCAACACTTACAAGCTCATTAAGGCTAAGAGCATCCTTAAACTCTGGTTCAAGATAAAGGTTGAACTTCCTAAGATTAACAACTTTATCAGCCTCATTGTTACTCTTTACGGTAATCCAGCACTTAGCAGGGTCAATGTTAGCATCGGTAGGATAGTGTACGTTGAGCTTTTTGTTAAGGAAAACGATTTGGTCATTTTCGCTGTCCCAAGCGTAGTAGTATCCCTCGGTGGTAGGGTTAAGGTGCTCGATGATATAGCCTGCCTCGTTGATAGTAAAGAGTACGTCTTCCATATTGTTGAACTCTCTGCCGTCAGCCTTAGCTGTGGAGAGTGCGGTATTCATATTACGGCAAAGCTGAGTGTCTGCCGAAATATTAGCCTTTTCAATAATATTGGAGAACGTTGGGATAAGAACTGCAGCAAGAATTCCGATTACTGCAATTACAACTACGAGTTCTACGATAGTAAAACCTTTTTTGTTGTTCTTTTTCATGTTTTTTCTCCTTTTTAGATAAAAAATGTTTTATATTGACCGTCAGGCTACGCTTTGCGCGCACGCCCACAAGTTTCAATACTAGAGTAGTATACTCCCCCACTCGCCGTTTCGTCAATCATTTTTTGATGAAATTTTAATGTTTTTTTAATTTTTTAATGTTTTTTGTATATTTGTGGCGGTTGGCGCGGTGAATGTATCAATTTTTGATAGTCGTGATGGGGGTGGGGTGCCAATCCCTCCACCGCAAGCGGTCCCCCTCCCTAGTCGCAAGGGAGGCTACCGAGGGGGGCTTTGTCCTATTATATGATTTTACGCTACTTTTTATTGCAGATTTATCCGAATTATTGCAGGAGTTGCACTCGACAGTTATTTTTGGCTAAGCGAACTCAGAAATTTGTTTTTTTGCATCGCCACCGCTAGCGGTATTCCCAGCACCGTCAGTACTACCGCTTGCCCTGCGCCCACCGTCAATACGTTTATTAAATACGCCTCTTTTAGCTCCGTCAGCGCCAAAAAGGTCAGCGGCACGATTAGCGCGTTGACTACTATCGGCGGTATAATTCCTACCACTACGCGTACGCGCGCGTCTTTTATTCTTCCGCTCGCCATCGTTAGTACCCCTGCTATCAGCGTCGCTAGCGTTCCAAACACTACGTCTAGCACTCCGTTGCCAAAAAAATTCGCCACTAGACAGCCCACGCTCAGTCCGATTACCGCTTCGCCGAAAAATAACGGCAGTACCGTCAGCGCTTCGCTGATGCGCACCTGTATCGGCCCGTACGACAACGGATACACCATCAGCGTCAACGCTGCATATATTCCGCCGATTACTCCCGATAGCACCAGCCACTGGGTGCGAGATTTTTTTTGATTTCTTTCGTTTAACATTATTACTCCTTTGCCGGTAAACTCAATAAAAAAAGAGCCACAGTCAAAACTATGGCTCTCTTGCATCAAAAAAGCTTTCCGTAGTTTTGTTTATAGACAGGATGGTTCCGAACTGTCTTTCTTTTTATTAAATTTTATTGAGTTTTTGCTTTTTTGCGGTAATTTGCCTTTTGCAAATTTTGCGAGGCGTAAATATTTTTGCGATACGTACCGCTAATTATTTGACATTACATCTTTTGGATGAGGCTGTCCACCATCGCCACGCACTGATCCAAAGTGATTTGCGAGGTGTTTATGCAAATGTCGTAGTTGTCTGCATCACCCCAAATTTTGCCCGTGTAGTAGTTGTAGTAATTGGCACGGTGCTTGTCTTTTTTCTTCATAAGTGCCAACGCCTGCTTTTCGGTTATGCCCTCGAAACGCTTCATTATGCTCTGCACTCGGTTGGGTATGTTGGCGCATATGAACACGCGTAGCATCTTTCGCTCGCCGTTGAGTATGTCGTCTGCACATCTGCCCAATATTACGCACGGCTCTTTGGATATTTCGCGTATCGTTTCCGCCGTGTGCACGAACAGCTTGTCGTCGGTGATTATGTTGCTTACGTCCAGCGGCGTCGGCATCCCGTACTGCGAACCAAGCATCGTCAGAACGAACGACGAGTTGCGCCTTTCGTCAGACTTTTGATAATGCTCCAAGCATATTCCACTCTTTTCGGCTGTTTTCTCGATAATCTCTTTGTCATAAAGCGGTATCGAATAGTGGTTAGCCAGCCTCTCGGCAAATATTCTTCCACCACTGCCGTACTGTCTGCTTACAGATACTACAACGTCCATTTTTGCTTCCTCCGTCGTTTATGATTTTTATTTTTGTCTGCTAGTTGCCGGCGAATTTGCTTTCTCCGGCGAATTTGCTTAAATATTCATTGAACTGCTTGCCAATTTGGCGGTGCCTGCACGCGTATTCAACCACCGCTTGCGCCAGCCCAAATTTGCTGCCAACGTCGTACCTTTGTCCCAAAATTTTGCATACGTATACGGGTTTGTTTGACAAAAGGTTGATTACGTCGGGTATTCCCCTCTCTCGGCCAACAAAGTCTGCGCGCTCGTAGGAAAAGAAAAATTCTTCGGTAAATACGTATCTGCCGATGCTCGCCAGTCTAGACGGCAGCTGCCAAAGAGAAGGTTTTTCTACGATTTTTCGACACACGGTTTCGTCGCCCGACCTTAACGCGTCTATCACGCCGTAGCTGGTGATTTCGTCGGTCAAAATCTCTTTTGCTCCCACCACCGCTCCGCCCTTTTTGTCAAAAAGGTCTATGAGCTGCTTGGCGACGGGAACGTCCGAACAAGTCAGGTCGTCACCCAAGCACACCACGAACGGCTCGCGTCCTACGAACTTACGCGCCTCGTATATTGCGTGCGCGCTACCTAGCGGCTCACGCTGGTAAACGAAGTTGATTTCCGCGCTTTGTAAAATTCTTTTTAGTGATGCGATCTCCTCTTGCCTACCCTGCGAAATCAAAATTTCTTCTAGTTCCGCGTCGGGAGTCAAGTACCTGCGAATAATCTCCTTTTGCGGAGAAATTACAATTTCTATCTCGGTTATTCCCGACTCCACCAGCTCCTGCAAAATATATTGCAACGCCGGCGTATCAACTATAGTAATCAATTCTTTGGGTAGCACCTTGGTCGCAGGCAACATTCTCGTTCCCAGCCCCGCGCACGCCACCACTGCTTTATTTACCATATTGCCCTCCAAAATCGCTTTTGATAAGTCAATACGTTATATATGCAGTTTAGCCTTTTTTGTAGATAACTCTTTTACATTTTTCGCAAATACAATACGGATTGTTTTTGTATTCGCTGGTTTTTGCCTGCGAAAGCGCTATTCCGCATCCCCTACAGTAATACGAATCCTTGTCTACGTAAGCATCCACAAAAGCAGGGAATTTTCGCTCCGCTGTGATTGATTTATATAATTTGAGTACTTCCGGGCTGATTTTTTCTTCCAACGCCTTGAGTTCCTTGGTAAGCTCGTTAATCTCGGGTTGCTTGGTTGCTTTGAGCTCCATAAACTCTTTTTTATTATCCTCAAACGCGGTTTTGTGCTTCTTTCCCTGCTCACCTGCGTCAAGAAATTCTCTTATTATCTTTTCGGACTGACCCTTGCGCTCGGAAATTTTAGCCTCAACCTCGGACAATTTTGCCTTTGCCTTTTCGAGCTGAGCAATATCCTCGTCGGTAATCTCCTCTTTTTTCGCCAAGCGGTCAAGCATAGCGTTGATCTCCTTGGAAAGTTTTTGTGCACTTTCCACGTAACTCAAAATATTCTCTGCAGTCTTTTCGTTGTCGTCACGAGTCTTTTTCGCTATGGAAAAATCCTGACGTGCCTTTTCCATATTCTCGTAGGACTTGCTCTTTTCCAAAGCGTCGTTGGCTTTTCTGAGCTTAATGTCCAATTCCTGATACTTGAGTATGATGTCCAAATCCTTCATATTATCTCTCCTTATTATTAAAAACGGGGATTTACTTCGTTTGCTGCCTGCAAAATTTCAAAATCCAATTTGCGCGCCTTTGCTTCTATCTTCAAAATCTGAACGAGTCTGGTGATATAGGCGTATTCCATAGTAAAATGCTGCGGCTCTATAAGCGTAAGCCCTCTGTCCTTTGCATAAACGGCAACGTGATGCTTAACGTCCGCCGTAACCAAACAATCGGCACCTGCCTCGATTGCCATATCGATATACTTGGTGTCGCCACCGCCAGCACCGTTGATAATCGCAACGTTGAGAACCTCATTAAACGGCTCCCCCACTATTCTGATATACTTATCCTTTAGAACAACTTCCAGCTCGGATTTTAGAACGGTGCAATACTGCTTGGAGGTAAGCGTACCAACTCTGCCGAATCCCTCCACCTCGCTTATGTACGGGTAAAGCACCTTTACGTTTAGCAGCCCAAGCTCAGCTGCCAAAAAATCGTTTATTCCGTCACGGACAAAGTCCAGATTGGTGTGTGCGGCAAAAACGTGTATTCCGTTTTTTATCGCGGTGTAAACCTTGCTGCCCGTCACGGTCTGCGTCGTAACGTTTTTTATTGGAGCAAAAATCATAGGATGATGCGAAACTATCATATCCGCACCGATTTTTATTGCCTCGTTAAGCACGTCGTTGGTAACGTCCAAACAACAAAGGACCTTTTTCACCTCTGCGTTTTCGTCACCGACTATCAAACCGATATTGTCGTACTCCTCGCTGAAATAATGCTCTCTAGGGGCAATTTTTTGCATAATTTGCATTACGTCTTTTACTCTTGCCATCTCAATGCCTCCAACGCACTATTTATAATATATAAATTTTTCTCGGTTGCTTTGTAAGTTTTTAGCTTTTTTACCAAAATTTCCAACTTTGACTTTAACTCGGCATTGGGCTCTTTGTAGTAGGCACCGAACAATCGTTGCATATCGTCCAGCACCATATCGCCCTTTTGCACGAGCATTACGTCGTAGTAAAAGCCGTCGTCAAAAATCACAAAATCACGGACTATGCGGTAACCGTTGTCCACCAAAAAACCTCTAAGCAAGGGCACGTCGCTTTGCGGTTGCAACACTAGCGTAGCGTCGGGCGCTTCCGACAATATGCTAATCATTGTGTTACCGCCCATACCCGATAGCACTACTACGTCGCACTTTTTGCCTTGTAAAGCCTTTAGCCCGTCACCCACGCTGTATTCCACATTGTCGAGGTCGGCGTTAAGCTCCATCGCCTTATTAAGACAAGCTTGACTTATGTCCGTCGCAATAACTTTTTTGGCTCTCCCCGAAAGCGCAACTCGTCTGGTCAGTTTTCCGTGGTCACAACCAACGTCTGCCAAAACCTCACACTCGGGAATTACCGAAAAAATTGCTTCTAGTCTATCCACTAACCGAAAGTCTCCATAAAATTACTGTCGTTTCTCAATTTTTCTTTTGCTTCTTCCAAAATTTGACGGATACGTTCACGCGTCAAGCCGTACTCTGCCCCGACCTCTTCCAGCGTGTGCGGAATACCGTCGTCCAAGCCGTAGTAGCGTCTGAGAACTATTTGTTCTCTCGGCTCAAGCACCATCAACGCCTCGTTTATGCTGTTCATAAGGTCTTCTCGCTCAGCCTCACGCTCGGGAGAAATCGCGTTTTCGTCCTTTATTGCCGCCCCTACGCTCGATTCGTCCTCGTCGCCCATCGGTGCGTCCAACGATACCACGTCCTTAATAAAAGTTTGCATTCTTCTTACGTAGCCTTCGTCTACGCCCAGCTCCTCGGCAATTTCCGCATCGCTAACGTCTCTGCCCAGCTCCTGAGAAAGCTTTTTTGAAACTCTTTTTATTTGTGAAATTTCTTCTTCGACGTGCACGGGCAATCTTATTGCTCTCGCCTGGTCGGAAATTGCTCTCGTCACCGATTGACGAATCCACCAAGTGGCGTAGGTAGAAAATCTATATCCCAGCGTCGGGTCAAATTTATCTACCGCTTTGATGAGTCCCAAGCTGCCTTCCTGAATCAAGTCAAGTATGGGCAATCCGCGCCCCGCGTAATGCTTGGCTACGGAAACCACGAGCTTGAGATTGCTCTCGATAAGCTTTTTCTTGGCTTGCTTGTCGCCTTCGCGAATTTTATTCGAAAGATCAATCTCTTCTTCTGCCGAGAGCAATGCAGAATCGCCTATATCTTTTAGATAAAGCTTGACCGAATCTATCAAAACGGATTCGGTACCGTCTGATTCCTTAACCTCGCAGTCCTTGTAATCAATCTTTTTTTCTTCGTACATTTCTTCTTCGTACATCAAATTATTCTACGTATTCCTTTAATTTTTTACTTCTCGTAGGATTGCGCAACTTACGCAAAGCCTTCGCCTCTATCTGACGAATACGCTCTCTCGTTACGCCAAACTCCTTGCCCACTTCCTCAAGTGTACGAGGATGACTATCGTCTATTCCGTAGCGGAGACGCAAAACCATTTGTTCACGCGGGGTGAGAGTATTGAGAATTCCCAAAATCTGCTCTTTGAGAAGAGACGAAGATGCCGCGTCCTGTGGAGATGACGCGTTGTTGTCCTCAATAAAATCTCCGAGATGAGAATCATCCTCTTCTCCGATAGGAGTTTCCAACGAAACGGGATCCATAGCTATACGCTGAATCTCTCGTACTCTTTCCTCGCTGATATTCATTTCTCTCGCAATTTCTTCCGGCGTAGGATCTCTGCCCAGCTCCTGAACGAGCAAACGAGTGGTACGAATAAGCTTGTTTATCGTTTCGACCATATGCACAGGTATACGAATCGTACGCGCTTGGTCGGCTATTGCCCTGGTGATTGCCTGTCTTATCCACCAAGTTGCGTAGGTGGAAAAACGGAAGCCTTTGGTGTGGTCGAACTTTTCCACCGCTTTCATAAGACCGAGATTGCCCTCTTGAATCAAATCAAGAAACAACATACCTCTGCCCACGTATCTCTTCGCGATAGAAACAACAAGACGAAGGTTGGACTCGCTAAGACGCTGTTTTGCGTACTCGTCACCGTCCATCATCTTTTGCGCAAGTTCAATTTCCTCTTCCATAGAAAGCAACGGTACCCGTCCGATATCCTTAAGATAAACCTTTACTGGATCGTCGATGCTCACTTCCATAATGAGTTTGTCCAGAGAATCGTCGTTTTTTATGTCGATAAAGGTGTTGATAACTTCGATTTTGTTTTCGGCAAGAATACGGAAAACCTCTTCTACCTCCTGCGCGTTAGCCTCGCAAACCACCGCCATCTTTTCGCCCACCTCGTCGTAGGTAAGATGACGTTGATGACCGATAGCAATTAGTCGCTTGAGTTCCTTTTGGATTTTTTCACTCAAAACGATGCCCTCGGTCGTAGGAATTTCCTTTACTACCTCCACCTTGTTTTGTTCCAAAAATTTCAGAGCGTCGTCTATTTCGTCTGCACTAGGCGACAATTCCTGAATTTTTTCCCACATCTGGTCGTAGGTAAGTTTACCCTCGTTAGCCTGCAACACAAGCTTTTGCAAAACGTCCGTCATTTTTTTGCCGGCTTCTTTGGATTTAGACATTTTAACCTCCACCTTTTTTCATAAGTTGCAATTTTTTGAGTACTTTTCGAAGCTTTTCACTGATGCGCGTTTTTTCCGCCTCGTCAGTGGTACTATTGTACTGCAAATTTAGTTGTTCAATTTCTTTTTTTAAATTTTTGTTTTTCAGCGCGTTCAAACACTTTTCGTACTTGAGCGCGTCATCGCCTTGTATAAATTCGTACGCCGCCATCTCGCCCAGCCTGCTATGGTATTCGCCGGGAACGGCCTCCAAAATTACTCCCACGCTAAGCTCGTCTTTTTTGTAAGCGTCGATTATGCTCGAATATAATTCCCGCTCAAACGGATCGTCCAGCAGCTCGTAAATATCTTCGCTGAAATCCACGTATGGCCGCTTGTGCAACATAGAAGTCAAGACGAATTCCGCCTCGTTGCCACCGCCGCCGCTTTGCGTTACCGCCGTATTCTCGGGCTTGTCCACGACCTCTTGTTCCACGATTATGTCCGCCTGCTTGCGCAAAATATCCATCGAATATCCCGTGTACGAGTGCACGGTCTTTAGATATTCTTCCTGCTCGATAAGCGTAGGAAGTTTTTTGATGATTTTGACTGCCTCAAAAGCGTATTTGCTCTTGCCCTGCGAGTCGTTTAGGTCATACTGTTTTAGCAATGTCTTTAGCTTAAACGCCGTAAGGCTTATCGCCTCGTCCAGTAGCTTTTGGTAAAAAGCCTTGCCCTTTTGCCGTATGATATCGTCGGGATCCAAGCCGTCCGGCAAACACACCACGCGCACGTTAAGTCCCACCGATTCAAGAATATCCAGCCCTCTCAGCGTTGCCTTTTGTCCCGCGCCGTCGCCGTCGTAGCTTATGTAAACCTTTTGCGAGTAATTTTTGAGCTGTCGCGCTTGGTCGACGGTAAGCGATGTGCCCATGCTCGCCACAGCCGTATCAAACCCGGCTTTGTGAAGGGATATCGTGTCCATATACCCCTCGGTCATTATGCAATAGTCGATTTGCGCGGTCTGCTTTTTCTTTTTTAGCAGGTTTATGCCGAAAATCGTCTTGGATTTATCAAAAAGTATGGTTTGCGCGCTGTTGCGATATTTCGCAAACTTGCTGTCGGGGTCCAACGTTCTGCCACCGAATCCCACTACTTGTCCGCGGTTGTTTATAATCGGAATTATCAACCTGCCGTAAAAAACGTCGTAATACTTGTCCGCCTTTTGCTCGGCAAGTCCTGCCTCTTTCATTTCTTTGTAGGTATACCCGCGGGATTTGAGATGCTCCAGTAGATCACTGCCGTTTATGGAATAACCCATACCGAATTTGGTAACCAAACGGCTGTCAATTCCTCGCGCCACAAGGTAATCGTTGGCAGTTTTCGCCGTCGGTAGCTTGAGGTTCGCGTTATAATGAAGCGCCGCCTCGCGCATCATTTCAAAAAGTCTGTTCTTTTTTTCAGCAATTGCTGCGGAATCTCTTTCTCTGTTTTTATCGCGCTCGGGCATTTTCATGCCCACCATCTCGCACAGCATCTGTATCGCCTCGTAGCGCTCGACGCTCTCGATTTTTGACAAAAAGGTTATGGCGTTACCGCTCTCCTTGCAACCGAAGCAGTAGTAAAATTTTCCGTCGCCGTTTACGGTAAAGGACGGGTCAGACTCATGATGAAACGGACAACATCCCCAAAACTTGTTGCCTCGTTTCGTCAAACGGACGTACTTGGAAACAAGTCCAACCAAATCCACTCGACTCAATAATTCTTCATACCAATCCTTGTCCAAATTTACCTACCAAAATTATATTTAATTCTGTTTATTTTGTTGTTGGTGCAAAATTTTTAATAACGCACCATGTTTTTTGTGACCAAAACAGTTTATTAAAGCAGCGTCCAATTCTTTGGGATCGTAAGATTCTCAAACACGGCAACTGCATATTTGTCGCTCATCATGGAGATATAATCGCAAACCTTTTGCTCGTCAGTCCCGTCATTGTTGAGTATAAATTGCGGAATCTTTTCCATATTTTTTATAAAGTAGTCGTACAAATAAAGTACCATGTCGACTGCCTTGACCTCTTCGCTCTTTGCCTTGGACGCGGTGTACACGTTGTCGAACATAAACTGACGAAGCTCATTAATATTTTTTTCAAAAAACTCGCTTGGCTTAACCTCCGTCCTTTCGTAGCTGTTATCAATTATGTCCAAAACCATAGAATTGATACGCTTGCCGTGCGACGTGCCAAAAACCTCTCTGAACTTTTGCGGAATATCTTCCTCGCGTATAATTCCACCGCGAATTGCGTCGTCAATATCGTGATTTATGTAAGCGATTCTGTCGCTCCAAGCAACAACCTTGCCCTCCAGCGTTGCCGGTTTTCCCTTTGAAGTATGATTGAGTATGCCGTCTCGCACCTCAAAAGTAAGATTCATGCCCTTGCCGTCATACTCCAACTTTTCCACGACACGAAGCGACTGCTCGTTGTGACAAAAGTGAGTGCGGGACGCCAACGCCCTCTCGCCTGCGTGACCGTAGGGCGGATGTCCAAGATCGTGACCAAGCGCAATAGCCTCGGTCAAATCCTCGTTGAGCCTGAGCGCGCGAGATATTGAACGGGCAATTTGACTAACCTCCAAAGTATGCGTCAGCCTTGTACGGTAGTGATCACCCTCGGGAGAAAGAAAAACTTGCGTCTTGTGCTTAAGACGGCGAAACGCCTTGCAATGCAAAATTCTATCACGGTCGCGCTGAAATTCCGTACGCATTTCGTCAGGCGAAATGGGAAAATCTCTGCCCTTCGTGTCCAACGATTTCACCGCATAAGGAGAAAGAAATTGTGCTTCTATATCGTGAATAATTTTCGCGTACTTCATTTAACCCCTCCTTACATGATTAATAACAATTATTATAGGCAACTAATCTTTTTATAGCACCACAAGGACGACAGCACACCCTGGGCTTTCGTCCTTCCTTACCAAAATTTGCTTTTAGACACAAAAATTGGCAATTTTTATTAAATTCGGCATCTTTTGACGGAAAATAATAATACTTCTAGTCGAAATACCCCACTATAACCATAAAAGATGTCGTTATAGTGTACCTTTTTTTATAATTACTGTCAAGGCTTTTTTCGGGCGATTGCGTGTTTTTTTACATTTATTTTTTTGACAAAATTTTTGTGCCAAAATCTTGCAAAATTCGCAAAAATTAAGTTGCTCCGAGCATAAAAAAGACCTTGCGAGGATCACCTCACAAGGCCCAAAGCTATTATCTAATTATTTGCAAAGACCGTATTCCTGAGCAAGCTTTTTGAAGAGTGGCAATGCTCTTTCGATTGTCTCAGTCTTCAAGCAATATGCAATACGTACCCATCCCTTAGCGCCGAAAGACTCTCCGTTTACCAACAACAACTCGTACTTCTTAGCGCGCTCGCAGAATGCGGTTACGTCTTCTTCCGGCGATTTCATAAACAAGTAGAACGCTCCGTCAGGATATACGCAGGTAAATCCACAATCGGTCAAGCCCTTATAGAAAATATCACGGTTGCGCTTGTATATCGACAAGTCAGCTGTCATTCCGTCACACTCAGCAGCAACGCGCTGGAAGAGACCCGGTGCGCAAACAAAGCCCAAAGAACGTCCTGCACCGCAAACCGCAGCGTAAATTGCCTTTGCGTCGGTTGCGCTTGGATTAACTGCAATATAACCAATACGCTCACCAGGAATGGACAAGGACTTGGAATAAGAATAGCATACGATAGAGTTATCGTAATAAGCCATTACGCAAGGAACAACGGTGTCTGCATCATAAACGAGCTCACGGTAAGGTTCGTCGGAAACCAAGTAGATTGGCTCGCCGAATTCTTTGGATTTTTCGCGCAAAATATCGGTCAACTTGCGGATAGTTTCTTCTCCGTAAACAACGCCGGATGGATTGTTTGGCGAATTAATAAGGAGACCCCTTACTCTAGGATTGATTGCCTTTTTGAGTGCCTCAAAGTCAGGCTGCATTTTGTCGTCGGATGGCAAAACAACGAGCTTTGCGCCAGCGTTTGCTACGAATACGGAGTATTCTGGGAAGTGCGGTGCAAATACGATAATCTCATCGCCCTCGTTGCAAATAGCCTTCATGGTAATTGTGAGCGAAGCCGCTGCACCAACTGTCATATACAAATCGTCACCGCTAAGCTTAATGCCAAAACGACGGGTATAGTTTGCAGCGATTTTGTCACGAACACTCTTGTCGCCCTGAGCGGAGGTGTAGCCATGAAGCTCAACTGCAGGAATTTCTTTTACAAGTCTTTCAATCGTTTCGTTAACGATTGCAGGAGCCGGTACGGATGGATTACCGATAGAGAAGTCAAATACGTTCTCAGCTCCGATTTGAGCGCCACGAACCTTTGCATATTCAAAAATTTCTCGAATGACAGAGCGTTTGCTGCCCAAGCCATACATCTTTTCATTATACATAGTCTTTCCTTCCTTATATTAATATTTTACTATACTATAATATCACGAAACAAACTAATTGTCAATAAATAAACCCTAAAAGGCGACCTCTTGCACCAACTAGTTTATTTTAATTTCTTTTTAAAATCCGCATAAGCTCTACTCAAACTACTTTCGATAGTTTTACCAGTCCCCGTTTTGCCACACATTTCACCAATAATTACTCTTGTCGGAAATTCTCCGTTTTTATTATAATACTCAATAACTTCTTCATTAAACAGCTCTTTACCGTACAAAACGGCTTTTGCCTTATCCAAATCTTCATCACAAGCCTTAATAATATCTATTCTCAAAAGCATTGAAAGCAACCTTTTTTGTCTTTCTTGACTGTTAATAAAAACACAATCAATTTTATCAACAAGAGCAACAAATGACAAATCATCCCAAAATTTATCTTCCATACTTTTTTCGTGGCTAGCTTGTAAATCAAATAATTCTACTTCTTCTCCATCATCATTAATTACTGTACTTCTTTTTGAAAATTCCTTTGATTTTGTTTGATACCTCGTCAATTGCCTTGCTTATCTTTTCCTCAAAACTCCTAGGATTGCGGATATTAGCTTGAAGGAGTGTGTATAGTGAAAAGTTGAGTGTGCATATTTATACTCTTTTTCAAGTGTTTTCTTTGTCTTATGCATACATATTGCATATTTTGTCGAATTATGCATATTTATACAAAACGCGGTAGCTGTAGGTTTTTGGTGATTTTTTGCCTAATTTTTCGTAGCTGGTCTTGACAGTCCTTGGTATTTTGAAAGTGCGTTAATCCCTTATAAAACCTGACTTTTTCGGCATTTTTCAAGTACTTTTTATTGCTATCTTAACGCCACCCACTATCACCGCAAGTCTTACTATTTTTAAGGTTCTAAAACTGCCCTTATTTTTAGTTCTCGTCAACGTCTAAAACGTTGATTTTCTTTTTCTTAAGCAAGATAGATTTTTTATTTTTTCGCCTCAATTACTGCAACTACACCTTTAGCCGCAAGAGCAACCGCGCTACAACACACAGTAAGTATAATACCACCTACACTAACAACTTTCATAGTTTCTTTTTTCGCTTTAAGCTTGTCCGCTTGCTTTTCTTTGTCTATTAAATATTGTTGAAAGGCTTTAGAGGTATCCATATAATCTTCATAAATCTTCTTCTTTTCCTCTTTTGTTAATTCAAGATCTTCCCACGATTCTTTTATAAACTTTAATCTTGCCTCAACTGTAGTTTTGATACTTTTGGCTAATTCACTACGCTCTTTATCAATTTTATCTAAATCTTTCGTGAGCTCGTTATATAATGAAACCATTACTTTCACATATTCAGCCCCATCAAATTTCAATACTTCTTTTAATGCCTTTTTATCAAGTTGTTTCGCTTTTGCTTTCTTATTGCTTTTGTCGTCATATTCATAACCCTTTCCTCGTAATAGTAAATAATCCTTAATCCTTTTTAATAAACTTACACCTTGGATAATTTGAGCATCCCCAAAACTCTCCATACTTTCCATTTCGTAAAACCAACTTACCACCACACCTTGGACAAATACCGTGTTCTACGTTCCATTGTTGAGTTCTGATATTTTCAACGTGTTCTTTCGTTGATATTTCCGTTTTACTTGCCAACAATAACTGATATGCGTTTTCCATTTGTTTCGCCGTTAAAACGGACACGCCCGAGCATAACGTTCTTTTAAGCTTCGACAACGGAATAACGTTTTCAGCCTCAATATGATATGTATTGTTTTGAACAAAAACGACTAACGAATGAATCGGCAAGTTTCCCACTATTCTTTTCACGTTATAAACGTGCGTCGCATTTTGCTTAAGCGGATTATACAACTTATTTTTCACGTTGCCGTATGCTAAAACCTGTGTCCATTCACGTTGATTTTCAGAACCATATATTTCGCCTGAATAGTTTTTGGTTTCAATAACAAACACGCCCCTTGGATTGATAACAATATGGTCTATCTGCGTAGTGTTTCCATTGTTTGAAACAATCAAGTCGTTAATGACGTATTGTTCGTTTTCTATTGTTTCCCCGATTACCCATTTAACTCTATTCTCACCACGTTTACCGCGAGTTTCTGGTCGCTTTAAATATACGGCAAGAATTATAATTAAAATAATCGGGATTATTATAAGAAAAGGCATTATTCTCTCCCTAAACTTTTTCTTTTATTCGTTTTAATCTCCTAACAACGCTAAAATTTCGTCGGCGTTGGTGTCGGGTTTGACTTTGGGCATAACCGCTTGTATAATGCCTTGCTCGTCAATTAAAAACGTCGTTCTCACAACTCCCATACTCACTTTGCCGTACAACTTTTTCTCTTGCCAAACGCCATACGCTTGAATAACTGAAAGTTCGGTATCCGACAACAAAACAAACGGCAAATTATATTTCGCCGCAAAATTCAAGTGTGAATTCACGCTATCCTTGCTAATACCGATAACCACTGCGTTTTTATTTTCAATTTCCTTGTTTTTAAGCGCAAACGCACACGCCTGCCTTGTGCAACCAGGCGTGTTATCCTTGGGATAAAAATACAAAACTACTTTTTTGCCTAAAAAATCACTTAACGAAACATCATTGCCATTTTTATCGGGTAAGATAAACTCAGGCGCTTTCATTCCAACTTCTAACATAACAGCCACTCCCATTTAATATTTTTTAATGTAAAACTAAATTATTAAAGCGCGATATGTAGTAAAATTCAGTTAGTTTTAGCA
>JAFQMX010000055.1 GCA_017396125.1 Clostridia bacterium | reverse complement strand
TAACAATGTATTTATATAGCGCTGTCCACATAGAAAATCGACCATATGTATATTTATCAGTTTTAATAGTTATGTCTTCATTTATCTGATCCGTAATATATGTTAATCCATCTGTAACAAATCCTTTTTGATCAGCTGTAGATGAAACAGCATATGCATAATAATCTGACGCAGAACTAAAAAAATTAAATACCACAGCAAACCCTAAGCTAAAAGCAACCATCATTAAACTAATTATCTTATAAGTTTTATTTCTCATTATATTACCTCTTAATAAAAAATTTTGTGTTTATAATATTTCTTGTTTTATTCAAAAATCTAGCCATATATTAATCCGTAAATACAACCTCCTTTATGGAAATCAGTTTTGTAAATTTTTCCATAGATTATTTCCTCCTAATTTTTCATATATCAACGCTGTTTTTAATTTCTTTTAATAACTTTGTTTATAATTTTTTAGAGATCTTTCAAATAAAAAGACTCAGTTGCTTTAACCGAATTTTTTATGAATCGGAATTAAAAATAATAAATTATCTTTCATAAATAATATCGACGATTTGTTTTTTGGAAAGTCTGCTTACCAAAAAAACATAGACCAAAAGTATAATCAATGCAAATATAATAAACATAGAAAATACCGATAGCGGCTCATAGAAAAATGCTTGAAATCCAGAAATATGTTTCATCATTACATTCACTGCCATTACAATAAAAATTTCCATTATGCTACTTAAAAACAAACATAATATTACCGAAATTATTGTTCCGGCAAGATACATCAGCGTCGTATGTTTTACTTTTAATCCCAATGATATCAGTACTCCGAGTGTACGTTTTTCTTTATCTACCAAAGCGGCTATATGATTACATAATATTATCAGCGAAATAATCAACATTACCACACCTACCGTAAGTTCAATATATGTTAATGTTCGTGTCCACCTTATACACTCACCAATTAAATCTGCATAATATGACGCATCTGTATATCCTTTTGATATCAAGCTTTGCACTGCAAATTTAGAATCCCGTTCTATGCTTACTCCCCATATTTTATCTCCAAAGAAAGAACTATTTCGCGTTGACACAATTTCACAATAATCTTCTTCGGATAATGCTATTGCCGAACCACCTGCAAAGATATATGCAACTTCAAACTCTAACGTAATATTATTGTATTTAATGTTATAGTCCACGCTTCTGTAATTACTAAATTCTATAGATATGACTTGTCCTATAAGTTCTTGAGGACTATCCGTTAAATAATTTAATGCATTTCCCTCCGATATCGCTATTGTTCCAGAGGCAAGATCTACTTTTTCGCCATATACTACTCTTGTGGAAGGTTGCCCTTTATACACTGTATTCTCTAAAGCTTTCTCACTATGAGTACTCGTATTACAAAAATTTATATATATATTCTCTTCTGAAGATTTATTATCGATTATAGTATCATATGAAATATAAGCCGATTGATATTGTCTTTCTTTTAACTGTTTATAATTCGAATCATTGGAGGCGTAAGATGAATTATCATTGAGTTCCGATTTTTCAGACTCTCCCAAAACTGAGTATTTCGTTTTGAATACTCCACCAATAGTATAGTCATCAAGTATAGTCATTCCCAACAATTCACTATAATGTGTAAGATTATTATATTCTAAAAGTCTTGTTGCAATATAATCAGAGATAATGATTGTTCTGCCATACGTACTGTCTGATCCACACAGCATTTTTTTTGTGCATTTATCGGCAATATAAAACCTTGTAATTATACAGTTATCTTTAGAATTTTTATAAAAGACTATCTTATTTGCATCAACAAAACGTGCCGCAACATCATGTTTTTTGTATATATCCGCATAATCTTCTTCTCGCATTGATATTAATTGGTCAGAATATTTAGGATGCTGCAAAGCTAGGTCTATTGTTGTTTCCGCCTGTCTTTTATATACATTATAAATAACGAAACCTTTTAAATTCAACAATCCATTGAATGCGGAAATCAACAAACCAAACGATAAAAACAGGGCTATTATAAGAAGTATATTCTTCACTAAATGTTTGCGAAAAAGTTTATATGATAAATAGCATTGTGTTTTTATTCCCGGTTTCAACACTTCCTGTCTTTTTTTATCTTCACTTTTGCTTTTTATCTCTATCTTATTTATTACATCATCCTTTACAATATGACCATCTTTAAGTTTGATATGACGATCGCATATGTTTTTAAACAACTCTAAATCGTGCGATACAACTATAATTAATTTATCTTTAGACTCATTCTTTAACAGATCGGCTATCATTATTGCATTTTCTTCATCTAAATTTCCAGTCGGCTCATCGCACAATATAATAGGTCTATTCCCCAAAACTGCACGTACTACAGCTACGCGCTGTTTCTGTCCTCCAGATATTTCATTTGGATGTTTATTTAATATATCTGCTAATTCATATTTTTCCGCCAATGAATCGATACCTGTTTTGGCTTGCGGTATTATATCCTGTACAAGTTCTAAATTCTGGCGTATCGTCAGCATATCGATAAGCTGAAAGTCCTGAAATATCATTGAGCAAAAATTTTTATCATAGGCGCAAATTACCTCGCCTTCCGTCGCTTTATCAAATCCCGCCAATATATTTAGAAGTGTAGTTTTTCCCGATCCACTTCGTCCCTCAATCAAAACTAATCCTCTTTGCGGCAATTCCAAATTTATTCCGTCAAGAGCGACACATTGCGAATCACCATTGCGATATACCTTTGTTATGTTTTTAAGTGTTATCATTATTTATATTTCCTATTTTATTGTACATCTGTATAAAATATCTCATGTGATTGTAGCCTATTTTATAATAAAATGCAACCATTTAAGCAATGTATTACTTACAACTCATAAATTTGAAAAAAGTGTGATAATAAAAATATCACACTTTTTTATTACAATATTAAGTTATTATTATAGTAAAATAACATAACTTAGCTCACACAAAAGATTACATTTACAACGCATTTAGGTTAATTATTAACAAAAACAATAGATGAATTTGATTTTGTGATGAATAATAATCTTAACTAACTTGCGATTTCTTTTTGTACGTCAACTGCCGTTTCTACGTCGACTGGTTTTCTTTTATCTTTTATATAGAAAATAACTATACAGACTAAATTGTAAACTGAAAATGCAATGATTGGGAGTAGCATTGCCGAAGATAAGTATGGAATAATGTAAACAAGCTTAAACGACAAGTCAACTAAGTATATCCATACAACGGTAACTAAATATACAATTTGTACAAGCATTAAAATATAATAGTTGAACTTATAGATAAGCATTATGGGCATGATAAAAAAGAATCCACAATTTATAATTATTAAAATCACTGGTATATAAACATAATATATACCTTCTTTTAAAGTACCGCTCAGTCCATATTTCATCTCATCCATAAAAGTGCCCAAAATAGAGTAGTCACCGTCACAACTTGTTCTATAGTTTATTGTGTCTAAAAACATAAGAAATACGATAAACGAAACAAAAAACAATATTATATTTACAAGCATCAATTTGTTTTTGCGCAAATTAAGTTTCATAAAAACACCTCCCAATTAATAAATTTTCGTATAAAAGCAAAAGTTGCCCATCTCATAAGATAAGCAACAGTAGTAACGTAATATAACAAAAATCCAAGGACGTCAATTAAAACTAATTGCTATCTTAGATATGGAAATCTTGTTCCCACACTATTAGTATATAACGCTTATTTGGTTTTGTCAATAGCCTTTTGCAGTTTTATACATAATTTTATCATTTGGCGTTGATCAAAAAAGATTCAGATTAGCTTGACAAAGGGGGGGTAAGGTATACTTAATTTATAAAATTACCGCAAGCATTGACAACTGTGGCAAAATTGCTTATAATAAACATAGGAGTGCAAAAGCTCGTTGTTGCTTTTGATAAATTCGATATGAAGCTACTGAAAAAACTAACGATATTTTGTTTGCTGATTAGCCTTGCGTTGTTTGCTGTGACGCAGGGATCATCTTTCGCTAGGGCGGAGGGAAAAGAGCAAACGGTAGAAGTTGTCGTTATCGTGCAGACGGACGGCAGTATTTGTCAAGCAAAAAATTTGGAGTTAGTGCAAAAAACCGCGTTGCTTGCGCAAGATAGGTTGGGCGTGGAGGTGGACGCGATTTTTGACACCCTGCTACATGGATTTAGCGGTTACGTTTCTTTAGATAGGCTTGACGAGTTAAAAAATCTCAAAGGCGTCAAGATGGTGCGAGAAGTAACTTATTATTCGCCCTCTAGTCAGAAAATAACTAATAATGTAACTAGAGAAATTGCACCAAGCAACGTTTACGATACGACAGGTTTGGATTATCACGGAGAGGGTATGCTCGTGGGCGTAATCGACACGGGGTTTAACGCAAGTCACGAGGTTTACGGCGAGCCAACTAATCCTACGATAATAAGCGCAGGTTATCTCGACGGAGTGGATTCGCTGAGCGCTTTAGCAAAAATGGACGGCGAAAACGCCGACAAAAAAGAGATTTTTAAGCAAAACGCTTTTTTGAGCAAAAAAATAGTTTATGCCTTTGACTACGCGAGCGGGGACTTTGACCTTGCTCCCGATGCGGAATTTGCACTTCACGGCGACCACGTGGCAAGTGTTGTGGCAGGCAATTCCGCTACCTACAAGGGCGTGGCATACGAGGCACAGCTTGCGCTTTGCAAGGTTTTTGACGAGAAAAGTAATGCAAAAAACACCGATGTAATTTCCGCTATGGAGGATATGGTAAAAATCGGGGCGGACGTGGTTAACGTTAGCTTGGGTGAGCCGTGCGGTAATTCCAAGGACGATTTGATTGACGAGGTGTTGAAAAATGCCGAGAGCAGTGGCACGCTGTTTTGCTTTTCGGCAGGAAACAGCGGTTATACCACGAGCAACGCCTTGCTCCCCGACAACGCAACGATTAATTCTTTTGGCTCCAATCAATATGCTTTTTCGGTAGCAAATTTTGCTCCTTACGTTTCGGGTATGACGCCAAGCGATTCTACCGCTTACGGACCTGCGCCGTCGCTTGATCTCAAGCCGGATATTGCGGGCATTGGCGTGGGTGTTAGGGGCGCGTACGGTGACGATTACGCGTATCTCAGCGGTAGCAGTATGGCGTCGGCAAACGTTGCGGGTGCGCTTACCGTATTGAAGCAAAAGCTGCTCGCACAAGCTGCTGATTTGGGCGGAGCGGAAAATAATTTGGCAAGTGCTAATTTGGTGGCAAAATTGCGAAGCCTCGCGATGAGTACTGCTACGGTTGTGACCGAAGAGATCGATGGCGAGGAGTTGCCGTATTCGCCGAGAGTACAAGGCACTGGCATGATAGATTTGCCAAGGGCTTTGGACTCGGACGTATATCTCAAGGGTACTGAAATAGATTTTGCAAAAATCAACGCAGGTGACGACAAGCAAAAGTCGGGAATAATAACGGGCGAGTTTTGGGTGATTAACGAGGGCGCTAGCCAAAAGGAATTTTTGCTGTCCGCTACTGCTATTACCGAGGTGTATTCGGTGCGTGGCGGCGTGGAGTCGATGGGACTGCGTGCAAAAAAATTGACACCGTTAGTGAAATTTTTTGACGGAAATCAAGAAATAACCTCTATTACCGTTCCTGCAGGCGAGAGCAAAAGGCTGACGATAAAGATTACTTTGGGCGATGCGGACAAGGCGCATCTTGACCTTTTCGAGAATGGAATGTTTGTCGAGGGATACGTTTTGCTCGATGGCGAAACCGATCTTAATATTCCATTTTTGTCATACTATGGCGACTGGGCGAAAGATATTGCGCAATTTGACGAGCCGTTTTCGAGCGGAATTTTTGGCGGAACGGAAGTGACGTATACTTATGGCAATTCCGAGCAGCCTATACCTGAATCGAAAAAAGTCTATACCTTGGGCGAATACAACGGCAAGAATAGCGCGGACTACGCGTATATTTCCTGTTTTAACGGTGAACCTATTTATTTTTCTGTCAAGACGTATCTTTTGCGCAACGTGCGTGAGGTGGAGATATGCGTAACGGACGCAATCGACGGTAGAGAATTTTGCAAAACGGTTTACGACGGCGGAGTCAAGTATAATGCGAAAAATCCAGAGCGGGTTACCTTTGAATACGAATTAGATTTGACAAACGTAGCGGGCGAAGGGTACTTCGCTAACAACCAAAGATATTATCTTACGCTAAAAGGCAAGGGCGACTACGGCGAGGGACAAACGCTTTTTATTCCTTTCGTTATGGATATAGAAGCACCTGTCGTTACTGATTTTTGTTTTGGCAATGGACACATGAAGTTTAACGTGTCCGACAACGGACTTATTACCCGTATCGTCATCAGTGCGAAATACGAGAAGGACATACTGTACGAAATTTCACCTACACATACGCCTTTTTCTTACTATAGCGTAGATTATATTGTGGATTATGCGATGCCAAACTTGCTTTATGGCTGGTATTATATAAATGTTTACGATGTGGCAGGCAATGCCTGGAGTGGATACTATGAGCTTGCGAGCGATAGGATTTGGGGCTGGGATGATTATGGAGGAAGATATGCTCATTGGAGTAAGCGTGAACAAAGAAAATACGATAACGCCTACGAGCAAGATGGCGCAGTTTACGTGGACACAAACGTTGGCAAAACGCTTTTGTATCGGCTGGCAGACAGTGAGTATTTTGAGATTCCCGAAGGTGTTGTAAGAATCGAACGAGGAGCATTTGCCTATAGCCATTTGAAAAGAGTCAAATTTCCGTCTACGCTAAGATATATCGGAGATTACGCTTTTTATGATACGGATTTGGAGATTATAGATTCCCATACACTCACAGCGCCTGTATGGGAAAACGACGATGATAGCTATTACAGTCCAAACTTTCCAAAGGGTGTTACGCTCAACAACTACGGCAGAGCTATGGGGTACGATAACTACGTATGGAGAAACTTGGTAACCGTGCAGGAGTTTTATCGCGTTTCGCTCGTCGTGGACGGACAAAGCTACGGCATGGAATATCTTGGGATAGGGGAAGCGTATCTTACTACTTTTGACGGCAAAAAGGGTTACGAGTTTGACGGCTGGTACTTGGACGAAAAGTGTAAGCAAAAGTATGATGGCTGGGAGATAGAGCAAGACCTTACCTTGTACGCAAGGTGGGTAGCGAAAAAAACACCGTTGTATCCTTTGATAATAGTGGCAAGCGTCTCGTGTGCAGTGGCGTTCGTAGCGTTGCTACTGATATTCAAAAAGCGAAGACTAAAGTAAAACAAACAGATAATTTTGCTTAAAGGCGACAAAAAACCTCCCACGATTGCGGGAGGTTTTAGTTTTGTTTGGGTTATTCTACTATGCTTTTGGTGGCTTTGCTGCTTACTCTTACGGTGTCAGCGGTAGTGCCGGAGATAATCAAAATATCGTCCTCGCAAAGCTTGTATTCTCCGATATAAGGAGGATGGATGGTCTCGTTGCCTTTGTTTATGGCAAGAACGTTTATGCGCTCTTTGTTGCGCAAATCCATTTCGACTATGGTTTTGCCCACCCATGCAGGCGGAGTTTTTATCTCCACGATACTAAAGTCTTTGCCCAGTGACAAAACTTCTATCATATTAGGGCGGAGCAGGTTGAGCGCAACCTTTTTGCTCATTTCCTCTTCTGGAATAACGATGTGCTCCACGCCCAGCTTTTGCAAAACGAGTCTATGCTTGTCGTCGCGCGCCTTGGCAATAATGTTTTTTACGCCTGCTTGGATTAGCGAAAGACAAATATAGATATTCGATTCTACGTCAGAGCAAAAGCTGACTACGCACGTGTCGAATTTGTTGACGCTGATTTTTTGGAGCGCTTTTTCGTCGGTTGCGTCCATGCACAGCGCCTGAGTGCAGTGCTGTTCCACGTCATTGACAAGATCCATTTCCTTGTCGATAGCCAGCACGTCCGCGCCGTTTTCGTACAAGGTTTTAGCTAGCGAAAAACCGAATTTTCCTAGCCCTATTACGAGAAATTGCTTATTTTTTGCCATAAATTCTCCTTACCCCACCATTATACTGCCTTCGGGATAACGGAACGGCTGTCGGTTGTTGGTGGAGAAGAACAGCAGTCCCACGGTAATCGTTCCCACACGCCCGAAGAACATTGTTGCCATAAATATATATTTTGATGCTGTCGAAAGATACGGTGTGATTCCCGTCGAAAGCCCCGTCGTGCCAAACGCCGAAAACGTTTCGAAAATAATGTCCGATAGCGAGTAGTACGGAGTGCTTGCCAGGGCTGTGTGCTTTTCGATAAGCAGTATGGTTATGGAAACGGTAACTATGATAAGCATTCCGATAAGAACGGCGGAAATTGCCTTGGCGCTGGTTCGAGGGCTGATCGTATGCTTAAACAAAGTAACTTCGTCACGATTTTTGAGTCCCGAAACCATTACGGCAAACAATACCGCCACTGTCGTAACCTTTATTCCGCCCGCTGTTGAGGCAGGCGCACCGCCGATAAACATAAATACCATCGTCATAACCTTGCTTGGTAGCGAAAGTGTTGCTTGATCCACGGAGGCGTAACCAGCGGTTCTGGACGTTACCGATTGGAAAAACGCATTGAGTAATTTTTCGCCCACAGTCATGTTCTTGAAAGCCTCGCCGTTAAACTCCACCGCAAAGATGAATAAGGTTCCGATACCGAGCAGAATTGCGGTAAAAATGAGTACGGTTTTTGTGTTGAGGCTAAGTTTTTTGTTGGATTTGAATTTGTAAGTAATGTTTGCAACCACGCTGAACCCCATTCCACCCACGATTATGAGCGCCGAAACGGTGAGCATAAACAGCGGACTTGAGTTGTATTGCATTAGGCTGGGGAAAGGATTTGAGGCAGTGCCGAAGATATCGAATCCTGCGTTGCAAAACGAAGATACGGTGGTAAACGCTGCTTGCCATATTCCAATCGTGCCGTTTTTGATAAACATGTACGGAGCGAGTATCAAAAAACCCACGCTCTCGCACGCGAACATGTATTTGGTAATGTTTTTCGCCAGACGTACCACGCCTTTTGTTCCATCTTGGTTGAGAGATTCCTGCAAAACCAGTCTTTCACGATAGGACATTTTTCGTCTGATGAGTATAAAAATGAGCGAGGTGATGGTGGTGATTCCCAGCGCGCCTGCTTGAATCAGCATAAGGAAGAAAACTTGTCCCACCGCAGTTAAGGTCATGGAAATCGGGTTGGTGGTGAGTCCGGTCAAGCACACCGCACTGGTGGACAAATACAAGCTGTCGGTAAAATTCAAATTGCCCTTGTTGCAAAACGGCAAGAGCAAAACCAACGCGCCGAAAAATATTATCGCCAAAAAGCTCAGCGCAATAATTTGCGCCGTGCTGAATACCGATTTTTTTTGTTTTATGGTGGCCAGTTTGTTCATAGATTTCCTTTGAGTAAAAACCTTGTGTTTTGGTTGGAAATTAATATTTTCTGTCCTTCGGGCAGATTATTTTTGCATTTTGCGCGCAAGGGTAGAATTTACAATCTTTGCATAAGGCAGGTGGCAGAAGATGCAATACCCTTTTCTTCGCCTACGATGCCCAGCTTTTCGGTAGTTGTCGCCGAAATATTGACGTTTTCGACAGAGATTTTGCAAATATTCGCTATGCTCCTGCGAATTTTTGGGATAACGGGCGCTAGCTTTGGCTTTTCTGCCATAACCACCGCCGAAATATTGACGAGAGAGTAGCCGTTTTTTTGCGCAAAACCAATTACGCGCGTCAGTAAAATTGCTGATGAAATGCCCTTGAATTTGTCGTCGGTGTCGGGGAAAAGCACGCCTATGTCGGGCAAATCCGACGCCGAAAGTATCGCGTCGCAAATTGCGTGTAGCAAAACGTCTGCGTCGCTGTGACCGAGCAGCCCCGTTTCGTGCGGGATCTCCACTCCGCCCAAAATTAGCTTTCTGCCCTCTACCAGCCTATGTACGTCAAATCCCGTACCCACTTTGATAGAAAGGTCGGCGAGGGTAGTAATTTTGCTGTTGGCGTATTCGCCTTGCACAACCACGGCGGGAGCAATGTTTGAGAAAATTTCGCTGTCGTCGGTCTCGCGGTAGGTCGCTTTTTCGTAAGAAAGACAAAGCTTTTCATAATCAAACGCTTGTGGGGTTTGAACGCAAACGAGCGTCTTGCGGTCAAGATTTTCCACCACCGTATTGCCGTTTTTGTGTTTTATCGTGTCGGTTGGTGTAACCGCGGCAACACCGCTACCGAATCGCTTAGCGCTTTGGATACAGGCGTTGACGAGATTAACCGACGCGTACGGACGTGCGCAATCGTGAATTACCACCACGTCACAGCCACCCTTTTGCGCGATAAAATCCAGTCCGTTTTTTACGCTGTGCGCTCGGGTTTGTCCGCCAAAAGCGTAATCTCCCTGCCAAAAATCCTTTATAATTTCCTCGTCGCTAGGGTTTATTACGAGAACGATTTTATCAATTTCTGATAGCGCCAAAAGGTCGATTGACTTTTCCAGTACGGTAACGCCTTGCGGTAAGCGATAAAAAATCTTGTTATAGTCCAGCCCCGAGCGTTCGCCCTTGCCCGCGCAGAGCAGGAGAGCGCAGGTTTTACAAAATTTCATACAGTAACCCTGCCTGTTCTTTGGTAGCCTTGTCATTGAGCGACAGCACGCGGAATTTGAGTTTGTTTTGTCCGAAATCTACTTCTACCACGTCGCCGACTTTGAGTGAGTGCGAGGGCTTGGCAACTTTACCGTTGACCATAACTCTGTCGTTGTCACAGGCCATATTGGCTACCGAGCGACGCTTTAGTATTCTGGAAACTTTCAAAAACTTGTCAATTCTCATAAATTGATTATACCACCTTTTGGCGCTAAAATCCATCTTTTTGCGGTAGTTAATGTTTTTTTTAGTGTTAATTTTGCTCAAAAGTGGCGAAAATCAGCGCTTGAAGGGCAAAAAGTCCTCGCCGTCGTTTTTGTCGTAAATAAAATCCGTCTCCACCAAATTCGCGATTTTTATTTTGTCGCGGCCGTGTTTTTCGCGGATGTGCTCGAGAGCTAGCTCCAGCTTTTCGCTTTTTTCGTGATTTTCGTAGTCAAAAATGGACAGCTGTTGATTGCTCGTTAGATCAAATACGCTTATCGTAATGGAGCGTATGGGCTTGAGATTCCAAATTTCCTTTAGAATTTTCATGCAGGTTTTGGTAATTTCCGTCGCCGAAAAGACTGGCGGAGAAATTTGGGTGTGCTTGGAAATTTTAGTTAGGTCAAAAAACCTTATGCCCAGCGCAATTCCATTTCCGCGCACCTTGGCTGCCGAAAGCCTCTTTGCGATGCGCTCGGAAAGATAGCAAATTACGGTTTCGGCGTCGGTCAGCGTACAAACGTCCTTTAGTGTGGTCATGCCGTGGCCGATGGATTTGTTTTTGTGCTCAATATAAGAATAACGCACTTCTTCGGTGTCCTCGCCCGCTGCCGCGCGTCGCATTTTTACGCCGTTTATGCCGAAAACTCCGCGTAAAAAATCTTCGTCGGCGGTGGCAAGGTTGCCTATTGTGTAAATGCCCAGCTTTTTTAGCTTGGCTTCGGTGCGTCTGCCCACCATTAGCATGGAGGAAGCGGGGAGTGGCCACACTATGTCCTTAAAATTTTGTCGAGATATAATCGTCGTTGCGTCCGGCTTTTTTATATCCGAGCCGAGCTTTGCGAAAATTTTATTAAAGCTTACTCCCACCGACACCGTTAGGCCTACTTCGTCCCTTACGGTTTGGCGTATTGTGTTGGCGATAGTTTCGCCGTCACCAAATAACGAGGTGCTTCCCGTACAGTCCAGCCAGCATTCGTCCGAACCAAACGGCTCAACGCGGTCGGTGAATCGCTCGTATATAGAAAAGACTATTTTGCTGTATCTTTCGTAATCGTCGAACGAGGTTTTTACGAGAGTAAGGTCGGGGCATTTGCGTAGCGCTTCGAGTACGGTGTCGCCCGTCTTTATCGAGAATTTCTTTGCTTCCTCGTTTTTTGCAAGCACCACGCCGTGTCGCAATTTTGGATCACCGCAAACGGCAACCGGCCCTTTTAGCGAAGGGTCTTTCAAACACTCGACGCTTGCGTAAAAGTTGTTAAGGTCGCAGTGTAATATAATTCTGTCATTTGCGTTGTTCATAGATTTTACTCGAAAAAAAGTTGACGTAGTAGGATTGTTTGAAGTCTACCAAGTATTGGTCAAACAGGCGTTGTCAAAAAAATACGATAGCGTATCTCGTAAATTTTGACGATTAGCGCAAAACAACTATTGTGGGAGTCCACTTGCCATTAGTCTAACGATATATACTGTTAGTATGCCCAAGGTCAGCGCAATAATCGAGTAGTCCACTACGCGAGAGCTTACGCGCCCAGAAATCAACTTTTTGTGTGCGCCGAGCAGTATTGCAACTACGCATGCAATCGTCGCAGGGTTGTAGTAGAAATAGCCTTCCAAATCAAAACGCAACAGGCTCAAAAACGCCCGAGTCATACCGCAGGTAGGGCAGGGATGAGAAGTTATTTCGCGAATAAGACAGGTTGCGTCCAATAAATACAAAAGGGCGTAGTAAGCCACAAAAACCAGCACTACACCCGCGTGAACGATTATCAGTTTTTTTGCTTTTTTCATGAAATAACTTCCATCACGGCGTTGAAGTTTTCTTCCATGGCTCGCTTTTGAATAGTGAAAATATCGTAAAGCCAAAGTATTCCGCACACACCGCCCGTAAGCAATTTAAGTACGCCCATGCCGACGTCGCCCAACATAAATCTGTCTACGCCGTACCCGCCCAAAAATATGGATAAGATGGTGTAAACAGTAGGATCCTTCAGGTCAATCAAGTTGAGAGCATCAAAAGCGCTGTCGGAGGCACACTCAAGCGCGGATTTGATCATGGATCTGTGCTCGGGCAAAAAATATTTTGCGTTGGTGATGAGATAAGTTTGAATCTTGTGCTGGTCCATAACAACCTCCATTATTAAACAATTCTTACTAATTATACCACTATATCGCGAAAAGGTCAATACCTGACGGAAAAAAGACTAATAATAACTTAAAAAGTATTTATAAATTAACTCAGCCAAGGTTTTTTTGCACTTGCAAAAACGTCGGTGGTATGATATAATTTTTACGTATGGAAAAATTCGAAATTTCATCTTCATATAAACCCACGGGTGATCAGCCTCAGGCGATTAATCAGCTGGTCGAGGGAATAAACGACGGCTTGCGCTCGCAGGTACTTTTGGGGGTTACGGGTAGCGGAAAAACCTTTACCATGGCAAACGTTATAGCGGGAATAAACCGTCCTGCGCTTGTGCTTGCGCACAACAAGACGTTGGCGGCACAGCTTTGCAACGAATTGCGCGAATTTTTTCCAAAGAACCGCGTGGAATTTTTCGTTTCGTATTACGATTATTACCAACCCGAAGCGTATATTGCTTCGTCCGATACCTATATCGAAAAGGATTTGTCCATAAACGACGAGATAGACAAGCTTCGCCACTCAGCTACCTGTTCGCTTCAGGAGCGTCGCGATACAATAGTCGTTTCGTCAGTTTCGTGCATATACGGCTTGGGTGCACCCGAGGATTATTACCGAATGAGCATTTCGCTTCGCCCGGGACAAACGCTTGACCGCGACGATCTAATCAGACGACTCGTGGGCATAAACTACAAGCGCAACGACGTGGAATTTGAACGAACTAACTTTCGCGTAAAAGGCGATACGGTGGATATTTTTATTGCGTCGAGTAGTGAAATTGGTATTCGCGTGGAGTTTTTTGGTGACGAAATAGACGGACTTTATGAATTTGAGGCGGTGAGTGGCAGAGTAATTTCTTCGCTCAACCACGCAGCGATTTTTCCTGCCTCGCACTACGCGGTGGAGCAGGAGCGACTAAACAAGGCTATCGTGGAAATCGAGAGGGATTTGGAGGAGAGAGTTCAATTCTTCAAGGACACGGGCAGACTTATTGAGGCGCAACGAATCGAGCAACGTGTAAAATACGATATAGAAATGATGCGCGAAATAGGATATTGTAGTGGTATCGAAAATTATTCGAGGTACTTTGACGGGCGTGCGCCGGGACAGCCTCCGTTTACGCTCTTGGACTATTTTCCGCGCGACTTCGTGCTATTCGTGGACGAGAGTCACATGACTTTGCCTCAACTGCGCGCTATGTACCGCGGTGATTTGGCGCGAAAAAACAGCCTTGTGGACTACGGGTTCAGGCTTCCCGCCGCCTACGACAACCGTCCGCTTAACTTTGAAGAATTTAACGAGCGAATCGGTCAGGCGGTGTACGTTTCGGCAACGCCTGCGCCCTACGAGCTTTCGCTTGCGGGCGGAGTGGTAGCAGAGCAAATTATTAGACCTACGGGGCTACTTGATCCGCCTTGCGAGGTGCGAAAATCCGAGGGGCAAATTGACGATTTAATAGCCGAGGTCAAGAGTGCCAAGGCTAGCGGTGGAAGGACTTTGGTCACAACTTTGACCAAACGTATGGCGGAAAGTTTGACCGATTACCTGACGGGAGCGGGGATTGCGGTAAGATATCTCCACTCCGACATAGACACGATGGAGCGTATCGAGATTATTACGGCATTGCGCCGAGGCGACTTTGATTGCTTGGTGGGAATCAACCTTCTTCGAGAGGGATTGGACATACCCGAAGTCAAACTGGTGGCAATTCTTGACGCGGACAAAGAAGGATTTTTGCGTAGCGAAACGTCGCTTATTCAGACCATAGGCCGAGCGGCGCGAAACAGCGAGAGCAAGGTAATAATGTACGCGGACGTGCTCACCGATTCCATCAAAAAGGCGATTAAGGAGACCAACCGCCGTCGCGATAAGCAGGACGCATACAACAAAGAACACGGCATTACGCCAAAAACCATAGTTAAACCTATAGGCAACAGCATCGTAATCAGCAATAAGGTGGAAAGCGTGGAGCTAAAGGACATTCCAGAGCAAATCGACAAGCTAAAGGCGCTCATGTCCGTCGCTTCCAACGCGCTTGATTTCGAAAAGGCAATAGAGCTTCGCGACAAAATCGTAGAACTCAAAAAAATTTACAACAAGCACAAAAAGCGTTAGAAAAACGCTTGTCGGTACTCGCCTATTTGCCGTAAAAACGGCGATCTACCGTGATTTTAATCGTAAGGAACGGAAAAGTGGATAACATAGTAATCAAAGGGGCAAAAGAAAACAATCTTCAAAACGTTGATTTGGTTTTGCCCAGAGAAAAATTAATAGTTTTTACGGGACTGTCGGGTAGCGGAAAATCCAGCCTTGCCTTTGACACTATTTTTGCCGAGGGACAAAGACGATACGTGGAGTCGCTTTCGTCGTACGCAAGGCAGTTTTTGGGGCAGATGAATAAGCCCGACGTGGAGAGCATCGAGGGATTGAGCCCTGCTATTTCCATCGACCAAAAGACCACCAGCCGTAATCCGCGCTCCACGGTGGGTACGGTTACGGAAATTTACGACTATATGCGACTTTTGTTCGCGCGAATCGGTACGGTGCATTGTCCTAACTGCGGAAAGGAAATTTCTCAGCAGTCCGTTGACCAAATCGTAGACAACGTTTTGACTCTAAAAGAGGGGACGAAAATTCTCGTCGAAGCACCGGTAGTTCGGGGACGCAAGGGCGAATTTCACAAGCAACTCGAGGGCTACAAAAAGAGTGGTTTTACGAGAGTCAAAGTGGATGGAGTGGTTTACACCTTGGACGAAACTATCCCCTTGGACAAGCAGGTCAAGCACAACGTCAGCGTTATCGTCGACCGTCTCGTCATCAAGCCGGGACTAAACAAAAGACTGACGGATTCTATCGAAACCGCGCTCAAGCTCGCCGACGGGCTTGTCAATATCGACGCGGAGGGACAAGAAAAGCTGTATAGCACCGTGTATTCCTGTCCGGACTGTTCGGTTTCCATTCCCGAGGTTGAGCCCAGACTGTTTTCGTTTAACTCGCCGTTTGGCGCGTGCCCGGAGTGTACGGGCTTGGGATTTAGACAAGAAATAGACCCTGCGCTCATCTACGGCGACGGAAGCAAAAGCTTGCGCGAAGGCGCGCTTACGGTGTCGGGTTGGAATCTCGATTCTAGCGCAATGACTAATATGTACTTCGAGGCGCTGGCTAAAAAGTACGGATTTTCGATGGACGTACCCTACAAAGACTTACCGGAGGACGTCAAGCAGTTGCTTTTGTACGGCAACGGCGGAGAAAAAATAAAGATGACCTACGCCAGCGAAAGATTCAGCGCGAGCTATAACGCGAGCTTCGAGGGCGTAGTCAATAATCTCGAGCGCAGGTACCGCTCCACCTCTAGCGAATATACCAAAAGCGAAATTGAAAAATTTATGCGCACCAGTCCGTGTCCCGTTTGTAATGGAAAAAGACTAAAAAAAGAGGCGCTGTCGGTAAAAATCGGGGGCAAAAATATTTATGAGCTTTGCTCGATTCCTATTTCCGAGCTAAAAAAATTCTTTTTGGAATTGCAGCTTAGTCCTACCAAGGCGGCAATCGCCAAGCTTATTTTAAAGGAAATCGACGCACGTCTCACCTTTTTGACGGACGTGGGATTGTCGTATCTTACCCTGTCGAGAGGGGCGGCGACGCTGTCGGGCGGTGAGGCACAACGAATCAGACTTGCGACGCAAATAGGCTCAGGACTTACGGGAGTGCTGTATATTTTGGACGAGCCGAGCATAGGCTTGCACCAGCGCGACAATTCCAAGCTTATCGCTACGTTGGAAAAATTGCGCAATCTCGGCAACACTCTTATAGTGGTTGAGCACGACGAAGAAACTATTCGCAAGGCCGACCACATAGTAGACATAGGTCCGCTTGCGGGTGTGCACGGCGGAAAAATCGTTGCGAAAGGTGGTTTGCAGGATATTATAGACGAAAAAGAATCCATAACCGGTCAGTATTTGTCGGGCAAAAAGCGAATTTTCGTGCCTACCGAAAGACGAAAATCCGACGGCAGATGCATTACCGTGCGCGGAGCAAAGCAAAACAATCTCAAAAATTTGGACGTGAGCTTTCCCGTTGGCGTGATAACTGCGGTTACGGGCGTTTCGGGTAGCGGAAAGTCCAGCTTGGTCAATCAAATTCTCACTCCTGTTGCACTCAATAGGCTTATGGGTGCAAGGCAGGTTGAGGGCAAGTATGACCAAATCGAAGGACTAGAGCACATTGACAAAATCATCAGCATAGACCAAAGCCCTATCGGTCGCACCCCGCGTTCCAACCCTGCAACCTATACGGGAGTGTTCTCGCAAATTCGCGAGCTTTTCGCAAGAACTACCGACGCGCAGGAGCGTGGCTACAAGGCGGGCAGATTTTCATTTAACGTCAAGGGAGGAAGGTGCGAAAACTGTACGGGTGACGGAATTTTGCGCATAGAAATGAACTTTTTGCCGGACGTTTACGTGCCGTGCGAGGTTTGTGGTGGAAAGCGTTACAACCGCGAAACCCTGGAAGTTAAGTACAAGGGCAAGAACATAGCCGACGTTTTGGATATGACGGTGGAAGAGGCGTGTGAATTCTTCCGTCCGATAACCGCTATTTATAATAAGATTAAGACGCTCAACGACGTGGGACTTGGGTATATCAAGCTTGGTCAGCCTGCAACTACGCTGTCGGGCGGTGAAGCGCAAAGAGTTAAGCTCGCTACCGAGCTCAGCCGTCGCAGTACGGGAAAGACGCTTTACGTTTTGGATGAGCCGACTACGGGACTTCACATGGCTGACGTGGACAAGCTAATTGCGATTTTGCGTCAGCTTGCCGAGGGTGGAAACACTATTGTCGTTATCGAGCACAATCTCGACGTTATCAAGACTGCGGATTACGTTATTGATATGGGGCCAGAGGGCGGAGACGGTGGCGGAACGGTGGTTGCGACGGGCACTCCGGAGGAGATTGCGTTGGTTGAGTCGTCGTTTACCGGACAGTTTTTGAAAAAAGAACTGAGCAAAACGTACTGATATTTTGGTGAAAAACTACTTTGCAAAAACTCTTTGCCACTAGGCAGGGAGTTTTTTTGTTTTGAAAAATTTATAAGTTAATGTATTTTTTGCAAAAAAATAAAAGTATTTTAAAAGAAAAAGGACTATGAAAGAAGATGAACAAGAAAAAAGAATAAAAAAATATAAAAAGGGGGCAAAAAGTAGTTGACAAAAGGGAAGAGGTGTGGTAATATGTTTAGGCTGTCCGTTCGGGATGGCGTGGACATTGACAAATGAATAGGTAAAGCAAGAAAGATAAAAAACACAAAGTCAATTTACAAAAGTCAGAAAGAGTTTTGAGAATTAGATCAAACAGTATATAAGGCAGAGATGCTGTATATAGCAACAACACAAGAGTTTGATTCTGGCTCAGGACGAACGCTGGCGGCGTGCTTAACACATGCAAGTCGAGCGGATGTATGGGGGCTTGCTCCTATACATT
>JAFQMX010000054.1 GCA_017396125.1 Clostridia bacterium | reverse complement strand
GACTCTATTACGATTGACGCAAACGGAATAGGTTATGAGATTTCTGTAAGCGGGAGATTTCTTTCTAAAATCGGAAAGGTTGGAGATAGTGTAAAAGTTTTCGTTTATCTGTCGGTCAGGGAGGACGGCATTTCGCTTTTCGGTTTTGAGGACAAGGCGGAAAAGAATATGTTTTTGCGACTTATTTCTATAAGCGGAATAGGTCCAAAGCTCGCAATATCTATTTTGGGCGGTATTTCAGCGGGTGATTTGTCGGTGTGCATCGCAAACGCTGATGCAAAGGCGCTTTCGTCAATAAAGGGAATCGGTAGGAAAACGGCCGAAAGAATTATTCTTGAACTTCGCGACAAAATTACCGAAGAAATCGTTACCATACAATCGAATTCTACTCGAGGAAGCAACAGCGTTTTGGAAGAGGCGGAAACTGCGCTTATATCTTTGGGATTCTCTGCAAAAGAAGCAAAATCTTTGGTTAGCGGAGTTGCTACTGCAGGTCTCACCGTAGAGGAGATCGTAATGAAAAGCCTTAAGGGAGGAAAGTAGCAGATGATGGATGAAGAAAGATTTATTACCAGCACTAGACTAGAATCCGACCGCGATTCCGAGGTTACTCTCCGTCCTCAAAAACTTACGGATTACGTTGGTCAGACCAAGATCAAGAGTAATCTCGAAGTTTTTATCGAAGCTAGCAAAAAGCGCGGTGAAGCGCTCGACCACGTGCTTTTGTACGGACCGCCGGGACTAGGAAAAACCACGCTTTCGCACATTATTGCCAACGAACTTGGCGTTGAGCTCAAAATTACCAGCGGACCTGCGATCGAAAGAGCGGGTGATTTGGCGGCAATTTTGACTAATCTAAACGAAAACGACGTACTTTTTGTTGACGAAATTCATAGACTTAACCGCGCTGTAGAAGAGATTTTGTACCCTGCAATGGAGGATTACGCGCTTGATATCGTTATGGGAAAAGGTCCAAGCGCAAGAACGATGAGGCTTAATCTTCCAAAATTTACGCTTATTGGAGCTACGACTAGAGCGGGTATGCTCACAGGACCTTTGCGTGATAGATTTGGCGTTATTTTAAGATTGGAAATGTACGAGGCAGACGAGCTTGCAAAAATTATAAAGCGTTCTGCGGCGATTCTCGACATCGATATCGACGACGATGCATGCTACGAAATAGCGCGTCGCAGCCGTGGTACGCCGAGAATTGCCAACAGATTGCTTAAACGCGTAAGAGATTTTGCCGTGGTTATGCAAGAGGGCAAAGTCAATAAAAAAATTACCAGACACGCGTTGATGCTTATGGAAGTGGACGAGCTGGGATTGGATTACACCGACCGTAAGGTTTTGGAAACTATGATAAATAAGTTTGGCGGTAGACCTGTGGGATTAGAAACTATTGCTGCGGCCACAAACGAAGAAGCGGTTACCATCGAGGACGTTGTAGAGCCGTATCTTTTGCAGCTTGGGTTTATTGCAAGAACTCCAAGGGGCAGAATAGCGCTTGAGGCTGCATACAAGCATCTTGGTTATCAGTACGACGGACAAAATCAGATAAATATGTTTGAAAAATCTAAGGACGAAGACGATGAATAAAAGCGAATTTTACTATGACCTGCCACAAAATCTTATTGCGCAAACGCCCATTTATCCAAGGGATTCGTCAAAAATGCTTGTTTATGACAGACGTAACAAGGAAATTAGCGATAAACATTTCTATGACGTGATAGATTATCTAAAAAGTGGCGACGTGCTTGTAATAAATAATACGAGAGTTTTGCCTGCTAGAATTTTGGGACAAAAGGCAACGGGAAGTAAAATAGAAATTTTGCTGAGTAAGCGCAAAGAGTACGACTTGTGGGAAGTTTTGGCAAAGCCCGCCAAGAGATTGCGCATAGGTGACGAAATAGTTTTTTCTGATAAATTAAAAGCTATCGTTACAGCAAGAGGCGACGAAGGAATAAGAGAGCTTAGGTTTGTTTTTGACGGAATTTTTGAGGAGATTTTGCTTGGACTCGGCGAGATGCCGCTCCCGCATTATATTCACGAAAAGTTGTCCGATCAAGAGCGTTACCAAACCGTTTATTCCAAAGTAGAGGGTTCTAGTGCAGCGCCGACGGCAGGATTGCATTTTACTCCCGAGCTTATGGACAAAATTAGAGCAAGAGGCGTAATCATTGCTGAAGTTCTTTTGCACGTAGGGCTGGGAACTTTCCGTCCTGTTAAAACCGAAAAAATAACTGACCACAAGATGCACTCTGAAATTTATGAGGTTTCTGAGAATGCTGCGGAAATTATTAATCGAGCAAAAAGAGAAGCTCGTAGAGTTATTGCCGTTGGGACGACTAGCGTTAGAGTACTTGAGAGCGCAACAGGCGAGGATGGTCTACTAAAAGTAGGCGGTGGAGAAACTTCGATATTTATTTATCCACCGTACAAATTCCGCTCGGTTGACGCACTTATTACTAACTTTCACCTTCCGGAATCTACTCTTATTATGCTGGTTTCAGCATTTATGGGAAGAGAAGAAGCACTTGGTATGTATCGCCATGCTGTAGAAAACGAATATCGTTTTTTCAGCTTTGGCGATTCCTGTTTGATTTTATAATATAGTTATGAACAAAAATTTTGAATACAAAGTGTTGCATACTTGCAAACAGTCGGGAGCAAGAGTGGGCGAATTAACCACTCCACACGGAAAAATTATAACTCCCGTTTTTATGCCCGTTGGCACTCAAGCTACTGTTAAGTCGCTTTCTCCGGAGGAGTTAAAGGATGCCAACGCGCAAATAATACTTTCCAACACCTATCATTTATATATGCGTCCGGGTGCCGATATCGTAGAAAAGGCAGGCGGTTTGCATAAATTTATGGCGTGGGATAGGCCTATTCTTACCGATAGCGGTGGGTTTCAGGTTTTTTCGCTTGCAGATTTGAGAAAAATTACCGACGACGGAGTGCAATTCAGTTCGCATATTGACGGAAGTAAGCATCTTTTTACTCCTGAAAAAGCTATGGAGATAGAAAATAAGCTTGGCGCGGACATAATAATGGCTTTTGACGAGTGTAGCAAATACGGCTCGGATTATAATACCTCGAAAGCGGCGATGGAGCGCACGATAAGATGGCTTGATCGTTGTGACAAATATCATAAAAACGATAAACAAATGCTGTTTCCTATCGTGCAAGGTAATTTTTATGAGGATTTACGCTTGCAATCGCTCAAAGAAACTATTCCGTACGCAAAATGCGGTATTGCAATCGGCGGTTTGTCGGTAGGTGAGCCGAAGGATATTATGTACAAAATGCTGGACGCTCTTCAGCCTAATTATCCTACGGATATGCCTAGATATCTTATGGGTGTGGGTAGTCCGGATTGTTTGGTCGAAGGCGTTTTGCGTGGAATAGATATGTTTGACTGCGTTCTTCCTACGCGTATTGCACGCAACGGAACGGCGTTTACCAGCAAAGGCAGGACGACTGTGCGCAATGGCTATTACAAAGAGGATTTTACGACTTTGGATGAGGAGTGCGACTGCTACTGTTGCAAAAATTACACCAAAGCATATTTGCGCCATCTCGTGAATACTGATGAAATTCTCGGAGCAAGAATGCTTAGCTTGCACAACATTACTTATTTGATAAACCTTATGGAAAGGATGAGAGAGGCAATTTTTGAAGATAGATTTTTAGATTTTGTTGATTTCTTCCGCAAAAGTCCTGCGTATTTTAACTAACGCATATTTTTGAATAATTTGCAAAACAACACAAATTAATTTGATTTTTATCGTTGAAATGCTTGCAATATGTAAAAACTTGTGTTAAAATGTTAGTTGTGACTCGTGTGTTCCGCTGGTCGATACAAATCGATTTATGAACCTGCGAAAAAGGAGGAATAAGTCATGAACATTATTGAAGCAATTGAAAAAGAGTATCTCAAAGCAGAAATTCCTGCGTTTAACGTAGGCGACACCGTAAAGGTTTTCGTAAAGGTTGTCGAGGGTAACCGTGAAAGACTTCAGGCATACGAAGGCATCGTTATCGCTAAGAAAAACGGTAGCGTAAGAGAATCCTTCACCGTTAGACGTGTGTCTTTTGGTGTAGGTATCGAAAGAACTTTCCCGTTGCATTCGCCAAGAATTGACCATATCGAAGTGGTTAGAAAGGGTAAAGTAAGAAGAGCAAAACTTTACTATCTTAGAAAGCTTTCCGGTAAAGCTGCTAAGATTAAAGAGAGCATCTAATTTAGCTTGAAAAACGCGTGTTTGAAAAATCAAACGCGCGTTTTTGATTAGCTCATGTATTGCAGTCGTTGACGATATTGTTGCTAAAATTAAAATAATTTGCTATAATACAATCCACTATTATTTTTTTAAAATGGAGTAAAGTATGAAAATTTTTTCCAACGTGATTACTTCTTCGATTTCAGACGGAATTATTACCGTATTGCTTGCGGTTTTGCTAGTAGCGTCGTTTTTGTTTGCAGTCAGATATTTTGCCGTTTCGATGTCTAAAATCAAAGAAAACTGCCTGTACGTGCGCGGTACTTCTGCAAAAAATGCACTTTATATAATTCTCGCAGTTGCTCTTGCAGTAAGATTGATTTTGAGCTTGTTTGTTAGAGGCTATCGTGGATCAATGGGAACAATAAATTATGAGCTTAACGGATATTATGAGTTTTATCAAGCAGTAAAAATCATCCTTGACGGTGGTTTTGGCGGTTTGTATTCATATTCTATGACGCTTTTCCCATTGCCTGCATATATTTTGTCCGGATTTGCTTCTCTTGCAAAATTGTTGGGAGTGTGGAACATAAATTCTGTGTTAGTGCAGTTTTTGTTGAAATTGCCTATGTGCTTGTGCGATCTTGGATCGGCATATCTCTTGTACCGTATTGCCAGCAAGTACGTTAACGCTCACGTTGGTCTTGTTGCGGCCGCCATGTTTGCGTTCTGTCCTATATTTTTGCTGGGATCGGCAATATCTGTTTCGGTGTATCCAATGCTTATTCTTTGTCTACTTTTGACCTTCTATTTTATGGTACAAAAGAACTACGTTATGACTTTAATAAGCTTTGCTTTGGCGATGCTCGTGTCTGCTGAATCGCTATTCTTGTTACCGGTGGTTGCCGTATTCATAATCTTTAACTATGTAAAGACGTTGAAAAAGTATAATGAAGAAAAGCAAGTTGAAATCAAGAAATCGCTTATCGTTTTGCCTTGCGTATTAGTTTTGACTTTAGTAGGAGCATATTTGATTTCTTTGCCGTATTTTGTCAAGGATTTTGGGGTTAGTCCGTTTAAGATGATAAATATGCTTTATATCAAGCCATTTAATAAGGCTGTATATTTTGCTTTTAACTCACTTTCAGTCTATAATATATTCAACCGTAACGGTGCGAGAATGGACAGTGATTTCCCTTCGTATTTGTTTACGATTGCGTTTTTCATTATTGCTATCGTAATTACCGTCATTATTTACGCGTCCAAGCGAAACAGAGCAATGCTGGTTATGCTTGCTTCCTACGTTTGCATAACGCTTTCCATATATATGATCGGTATGAATGAGCTTAGCGTGCTTCCTGCGCTCGCAACGCTTATAATGGCGTTTATTTTGATTAGAGATAAGCGACTTTTGAAAGTTCTTGCGGTATATTCGGTTATTGTCTTTGTCAACTATATGTTTGTGATGATAGATGCGGGATTTTTATCCAATGCTAACAATAGGGCGTTTGCTTCGGTTGCATACGACGGCAACGCAGTTTTATTGTCTGAGGGAATAGGAAAAATTATTAATATCGTATGTTCGGTCATTGCAATATTGACTCATTTATATTACACTTCGGTTTTGCTCGACGTGTCTCTTTCGGACAAGCGCAAGCTACTTGATGAAGAAAATTCTTTTGGTGCAACCATTAAGAGCTGGTTGTTTTAGTAAGACACAGTTATAAAATTATATTTAAAAAACAGATTTTGGAGTGAAGATGCTTTCTACTATAAAAAGTTACGGACTTCAGGGAATTAACGGATATAAAGTTGATGTCGAAATTGACGTAAACAACGGCCTACCAAGTATAGAAATGGTAGGTCTTCCTGATGCTGCCGTAAAAGAAGCGAAGGAAAGAGTAAAGAGTGCACTGAAAAACAGCGGATTCAAAATGACTCCAAAGAAAATTACCGTTAATTTCGCTCCTGCTGATATGAGAAAGGAAGGCGCACTTTACGACTTGCCGGTGGCGATAGGTATTTTGCGCGCGACCGAGCAAATAGAGCATTCGGTGGATTTTATCGTACTCGGCGAATTGTCGCTTGACGGGAAGATTCGTCACGTCAGGGGACTGCTTCCGATACTCATTTCGGCAAGAGAAAGCGGTTATAAAAACTTTATAATTCCCGAGGCGAATGAAAAGGAAGCCTCTTATGTGCAGGGAATAAATGCCTATGCCTTTGATTCTTTGTCCAAGGTTGTGGAATTTCTAAACGGCGCGCATGCCACTCCCGTATCTTTTGGCAGTGACGGCTCGGATAAATTAGCAGTTGTTTATGATGAGGATTTTAAGTACGTAAAAGGGCAGTATCAGGCAAAAAGAGCGCTGGAGATTGCTGCTGCGGGTGGACATAATATTCTTATGGTAGGCCCTCCTGGCGGCGGAAAAACCATGCTCGCAAAGTGTATTCCGAGTATTTTGCCGGATATGACTACAGCGGAAGCACTTGAAACTACAAAAATTCACTCCGTTGCAGGGCTTTTGGACGAAAACACGGGGATTATTTCGCGTAGACCTTTTCGCAGTCCGCACCATACCGCCTCGGTAGTATCTATTACGGGCGGCGGTTCTACTTCCAAGCCGGGTGAAATAAGCCTTGCTCACAACGGCGTGTTGTTTTTGGATGAATTACCGGAATATCCGCGCGCTGCGCTCGAAATTTTACGTCAACCGCTAGAAGATAACGTTATTACCGTGGCAAGAGCAATGCGAACCGTAGAATATCCTGCGTCGTTTATGCTTGTGGCTAGTATGAACCCTTGTCCATGCGGATACTTTGGCTCAAAATCCAAGGACTGCACGTGCTCGCCATCGCAAATTATTAGATACCGCTCCAGAGTGTCCGGACCGCTTATGGACCGAATAGATTTACATATCGAGGTGGACAACGTTTCATACGGTGAACTTACCGATGAAGAAGAAAGCGAAAGCTCATCCGAAATTAAAAAGCGAGTGGACAAGGCTCGCGCTGTTCAGCTGGAAAGATACAAGGATACGGATATTTATTGCAATTCTCGCATGAATCAAAAAATGCTCAAAAAATATTGCAAGCTTGACGAGGCGGGAGAGAAACTTTTAAAGATTGCTTTTGAAAGATTTTCTATGTCGGCGCGTTCATATACGCGAGTGCTTAAGGTTGCGCGAACCATAGCGGACCTTGAAGGCGCGGAAAATATTACTGCGATGCACGTTACCGAAGCGATTTCGTTCCGATGCTTTGATAGGAGTGACGTATGAATCTTTCGCTATATTGGTTGAGCCTAGTTGGCTCGCTTAAAAAGGTTAACGCAGCTTTAGAGGTGCTTTCGGCGGAAGAGATTCGAAGCGAAATTTCCACCAGCAAAGTGCTTAAAGATTTGTTTGGAGACAAAACCAAGCAAATGATAGAAACGTCGAGCGACCATTACTTGCTTGATAAACTCGATACTTTGTATAAAAAGGACATCAAGCTAATTTGTCGTGACGACAGGCATTTTCCGGAGAGATTGCGCCAAAAAGAAGTTTGTCCACCACTTGTACTGTATTGCAAGGGCGATACGGAGCTACTTGATACCAAGGGAATTGCAGTCGTCGGTACGAGAATTTGTTCTAGATACGGCAAGGAAATGGCGGAGAAATTTGCCTCAGCCTTTGCCGAAGCGGGACTTACCGTAATTAGCGGTCTTGCGACGGGTGTAGATGCGTATGCTCACGCTACTGCAATCAAGTACGGAAAAACACTTGCGGTGCTTGGCGGAGGACTGGACAATATCACTCCAGTGACTAATCTTACGCTAGCCGACAAAATTGAGCAAAACGGACTTATAGTAACGGAATATCCACCGGAATTTTTTCCGACAAAGTATTCTTTTCCCGAGCGCAACAGAATAATCAGCGGGCTGTCGATGGGTGTTTTGGTTGTGGAGGCAGGTGAAAAAAGCGGATCACTTATCACGGCAAATTTCGCTTTGGAGCAAAACCGAGAGGTATTTGCTTTGCCTGGCAACGTGGGGCTTTTAAAGTCAGTAGGCACAAACGAATTAATTAAGAAAGGTCAGGCGATGCTGGTTACTTCGCCCGAGGATATTTTTACCGCTTTGGGATTTGACGGAGCGATACGACAAAAAAATATTGCTATATCGCTGGACTTTTTTGAAAAAAAACTTTATAATTTCCTCTTGGACGGCGAAAAGCACTATGATGAAATTGTCGCAAAAATAAAAATGGCACCGTCCGAGCTTGCGCCTATGCTGCTTTCTTTGGAAATCAGAGGTGTAATAATGAGGTTGCCTGGCAACTATTATAAAATATCGAGGTAAACTTTGAAACTTGTAATTATAGAAGGTATTGGTAAAAAGGAAACCGTAGAAAAATATCTTGGCAAAGGCTACAAGGTATTTGCGACCAAGGGTCATATCAGGGATCTCCCGTCAAAGACTTTGGCGGTTAACGTAAAAAACAATTACGAGCCGAAATACGAAATTATTCCTGACAAAAAAGATACGGTGGCTAGTATGATCGAAGCTGCGGCAAAAGCCGACGGCGTTTTGCTCGCGACCGACCCGGATCGTGAAGGTGAGGCTATTTCTTGGCACGTTGCAAATATTTTGGGCATTCCAGTTACCGACAACGTAAGAATCGAATTTAACGAAATAAGCAAAAAGGCTATTCAAAACGCATTGCAAAATCCTCGCGCGATCGATGTTAATCTAGTTGACGCACAGCAGGCAAGAAGAGTGCTTGATAGACTTGTGGGCTACAAGCTTTCTCCAGTGCTTTGTAAAAAAATTCAAAGCAATCTTTCGGCAGGTAGAGTTCAGTCGGTTACGCTTCGTCTTATTGTAGAAAGAGAGCGCGAAATTAGAGCGTTTAAGCCGGAAGAATATTGGAATTTTGCTAGCATATTAAAAAGCGGAAATGAAAAGATAAAGGCTAATCTTGCGCTAAAAAACGGCAAAAAATTTAAGCCTACATGTGAAAAAGATATCAACGATATAAAGGCTACTTTGGATGGAAAAACTTATATCGTCACTGGAGTAAAAAAGTCTGTTACAAAGAGTAAACCGCCTGCGCCGTTTATTACTTCAACTATGCAGCAGGACGCACTCAACAAACTTGGATTAAGCCTTAGCCAAACTACGCTTGCCGCTCAAAATTTGTACGAAGGCGTAGATATTCCTGGTGAGGGTAAAGTTGCG
>JAFQMX010000053.1 GCA_017396125.1 Clostridia bacterium | reverse complement strand
CCCGTTGCACCCGTCACTCCCGTTGCACCCGTTGCACCCGTCACTCCCGTTGCACCCGTTGCTCCGATTGGACCTGTTGCTCCGATTGGACCTGTTGCTCCCGTTGCACCCGTCACTCCCGTTGGACCTGCTGGTCCCTGTGGACCTTGTGGCCCCATCGGACCACGTGGTCCCGTTACTCCGCTAATCACCGTAACTCTGTTTATTCCACTGTCGTTGTCGCGGCACCTATTTGTTGAATTTCCCCGACAACATCTATTGCACGCCATAAAATTCCTCCTGTTTGCTTACTACTTACATAATACTAGTTTACCCTGCTTCTCGTTACTGTTTTTACAAAAAAATAATCTTGGGTAAATGCTAAACTATTTGCTTCAAATCTCGTTACTATAAAGTTTTTATAAAAGCAGCAAAAAAGCGATTCGAAAAATGAACCGCTCTTTTGAAATTTATTTCACTCTTTTTAATTAACGTGCATAAAGTAATCGTAAGATTTTGAATAACGCCTGCTAAATACCCTTTTTGTAGTAATCAATCAACGCTCTGAGCTCCTCAATCTTGCCCTTGAGCTTTTTGCCGAAATCAGTATCCTCCACGGTTACGCGTCTAGGGAAGGATTCCACCTGTTTTACGGTAGGAATTTCATTAATACCCGTCGCGGTATACGGCTTGTGCTCGGCAAGCGCGAGATATCTGGAGTTGGAAATAAGCGTATAGCCCGCAATACCAGTGGACTTTTGGTAAGATTTTGCCATACCACCGTCAATAACGAGCAATCTTCCACCACCCTTGATTGGACTTTCACCCTTAATCTTCTTTACAGGAACGTGTCCGTTGATTATATGCGCGGTCTCGTCCAAACCAAATTCTTCCAAAATCTTGAGACACATTGACTTCTCGTTAACGTGGCGATAGTACGGATTGGTAGTTTCCTTGTGCGTTTCCTTGTCCTCGATAAAGTATCTTTGGAATGTAGTGATAATATCTTTTCCAAAGAACGGCGATTCTCCACCGCTCCACAACCAGTAAAGCTCGCTTCCGCCAAACGGAGTGTGCTTTGTCTCGGAATAACATTTGCGGATAATTTTGTCCACAGCGTCAAAATACTTCTTGCCCTTATATGTCTTGCCCTTGAGCGAAACCTCTACGAACTCGCCATCATCGGTCATAGGAATACAGCCGTGGTAAAGAAGGTTGTTGTTGGTAATGGAATATAAGCTTCCACGTGAAAGTAAGAATCTGATATGCGATTGAAGCTTTGGACTGCTGATGAACGAAGCCGCAAGTCTTTCCATAAGGTCTTTTTCTTCATCCGTAAGCTTGAGCGGATCTTTTGGATCAACCGTCGGGAAGTTGGTGTCGCGCAAAGGATAATCCTTGCCATTGTATCTTACGGTATTGTTCTCGAAATTGATTTTATCAAGCAGCACTCTTGGCTCAAGGTTGAATTCCGGATGAAGCTTGGAAATCTGACCTTCGATCTTAAATTGCAATATAGCAATTGCCTTGTGCATTTTTGCTGCGAGCTCGAGGTCGATCGGGTCGTACTTGTTTTCATCGTAAACGTGAGGCTTAAAGTATTTGCAATCGTCGTCCTTGTAAATCTCTTTTGCAAAAACCGCGAGCGGACGAAGATTGATTCCGTAGCCGATCTCTAGCATATCAAAGTTGTTGTAGCTTATGCTTATGCGAAGCGCGTTGCAAAGGCAAACCCAGTTACCGATAGCAGCGCCCATCCAGAATACGTCGTGATTACCCCACTGGAAATCCACGTTATCATAATTAACCAGATAATCCATAATGAGATCAGGGTGCGGACCTCTGTCAAAAATATCACCTATGATATGGAGTCTGTCCACGCAAAGCTTGCTTATCGCGGTAGAAATCGCTATCATAAAGCCTTCTGCCATACCCTCGGTAATGAGCGAGTGAATAATCTCGCTGTAATAATACTCCTTGTTTGCCTCGTCGTCGGCGTGCAACAACTCGTCAATTATGTAGGCAAAGCCTTCCGGAAGACGCTTACGAACCTTAGAACGAGTATATTTATTTGCCGCAGACTTACAAACCTCAATCAATTTGTATATAGTAACTCTGCACCACTCGTCAAAATCTTCTTCCTGCTTTTTATTAGCGATATAACTCTCTGGATCGATGATGAGCTTGGCAAGCTCTTCTCTCTCAGCAACGGTATTTTTTCCATAAATCCAATCAATTTTTTCACGAATCACACCGGACGCGCTTTTGAGCATATACAAAAACGCCTCATGTTCGCCGTGAAGGTCGCTAAAAAAGTACTCCGTGCCCTTAGGAAGCTTGAGAATCGCCGAAAGCTTGATAATTTCGAACGACGCATCCTCGATGCTCGGATAGTCCTTAGAAAGCAATTCAAGATAATGTTCGTCTACCATGGTAAAACTCCTTTATCGATTTTTGTTATATTTTATACTTACAACTAAAGTATATAGTTAAAACAACAAAAAGTCAAACCAAAGCGGTGCAAATTGCAGTTAATTTATTTTTTATTTATTATATATGACGCACTCTATAAAAAAATATTCATTTAGCAGATAAAAGCAGCAGAGCAAAATAAAAGCGCAAAATCTTAAATTTTATCTCCCAAAAAATCACGTAAATTTGCGGTTATTGTTACAAAAAACCGCATACGTATAAAAAAAATAAGGACTCCTAAAATTAATTTAGAAGTCCTTGATTTACTTAATTTTCATTAATAACGCCCTTGATTTTGCGCTATTTACCCTTATTTCATAGCTTCTTCTACTGCTACTGCGAGTGCTACCGTTGCTCCTACCATTGGATTGTTACCCATTCCGATAAGTCCCATCAT
>JAFQMX010000009.1 GCA_017396125.1 Clostridia bacterium | reverse complement strand
CGTATCATTAACTGGTGTCCATGTTGCAAGACCGCAATCTCCGACGCGGAAGTAGACTACGTTCAGTCCGACTCCAAGCTTTGGTACGTTAGATATCCGGTAGAGGGCGAGGATAAGGAAATTATTATCGCTACCACCAGACCGGAAACCATGCTGGGCGACACCGCCGTTGCTGTTTCTCCGTCCGACGAGAGATACATTGCCTTCCACGGCAAGAATCTTGTTTTGCCACTTACGGGCAGAACTATCCCTGTAGTAGTGGACGATTACGTAGAAAAGGAATTCGGTACGGGTGCGGTTAAGATTACTCCTGCCCACGACCCTAACGACTTTGAGGTAGGACTTCGTCACGATTTGCCGATAATCAAAATTATGAACGACGACGGCACTCTCAACGAGCTTGCCGGTAAATACAACGGATTGACGAGAGAAAAGGCGAGAGAGGAAATTGTAAAGGATCTCGAGGCGCAAGGCTATCTCGTAAAGATCGAAGATCACGCCAACAACGTTGGACATTGTTATAGATGCGGAACGGTTATCGAGCCTATCGTGTCCAAGCAGTGGTTTGTAAAAATGAAATCCTTGGCACAGCCTGCTATTAAAGTGGTTAAGGACAAGGAAACTCGCTTCCTTCCAAAGCGTTTCGAAAAAATGTACTATCATTGGATGGAGAATACACAGGATTGGTGTATTTCCCGTCAGCTTTGGTGGGGACATCGAATACCAGTATATTACTGCGACGCTTGCGGAAAAACAATCGTTTCCAAAGAAGACGTAAAGACTTGTCCGCATTGTAATGGAGCAGTTCGTCAGGACGAGGACGTTTTGGATACGTGGTTCAGCTCAGCGCTTTGGCCGTTTTCCACTATGGGTTGGCCGGACAAAACCGAGGACTTGGACTATTTCTATCCTACAAGCGCACTCGTTACCGGCTACGATATAATCGGATTCTGGGTATCGAGAATGATTTTCTCGGGCATTGAACATATGGGCAAAACTCCTTTCCAGGACGTACTTATTCACGGAATCGTGCGTGATGACAAGGGTAGAAAAATGTCCAAATCGCTTGGAAACGGTGTTGATCCGTTAGAGATAATTGACGTATTTGGAGCCGATGCTTTGAGATTCTCGCTTGTAAACGGAATAAGCGCGGGCGGAGATATAAAGTTCTCGCAGGATAAGCTGGAAAGCTACCGCAACTTTATGAACAAAATTTGGAACGCATCCCGTTTCGTTTTGATGAACGTTGAGGGCGAACAAATAAAGGATATCTTTGACGTAAAACTCAATATCGCAGACAAGTGGATTCTCGGTGAGTTTGCCGACACCGTAAAGAAAGTTACGGGATTTATGGACAAGTATGAAATTGGCCTTGCGGCAGCAGAAATTTATGATTTCGTTTGGAGCGAATTCTGCGACTGGTATATCGAGCTCAGCAAGCCGTACCTTTACAGTGACAACAAGGAAAAGCGTAGCGCGACTTTGGCGGTTCTTTGCTACGTGCTCCGCGAAATTCTCAAGCTCGCGCATCCTATTATTCCGTTTATCACCGCAGAAATTTATGACAATCTTCCTAACAAGGATGCCGATGACATAATGATTGCCGATTATCCTGTGCACAATTTTGCTAGCAAGGACGGCCGTCGCCTTATGCTCAAAAAATCTGTGCGCGAAATGAATATCGTGCGCGAAATTATAAAGAGCATAAGAGTTATGCGTAACGATATGAAGGTTAGCCAAACCAAGCGTACCGCAATGTTCGTTAAGGCAAACGATGGATTTGAGAAGCTCGTAGAAAAGTCGCTTATTTATATCGAAAAGCTTGCGGGCGGAAGTAGTATCGAAATGGTGGACTGTCAGCCTGCAGGCAAAAACGCAGCAGTGGTTACCGAGGCGGCAGAGGTTTATATCCCAATGGGAGAGCTTATCGACTACGCTAAAGAAATTGAAAGACTTAATAAAGAACTCGAAACAGTCAAGTCCGAAATTGCAAGAGCAGAAGGCAAACTCAAAAACGAAGGCTTCGTAAAAAAAGCTCCTGCATCGCTTATCGAGGCGGAAAGAGCGAAAATCGCTAAATACGCTGAGCAAAAGCTTCATATCGAAGAAAATATCCAAAAATTAAAAATGATTTAATGAAAAGAATAGAGTAGTGTATAAAAATCTACGAGTAGCTCTACGAAAAAATAATTAAAAGAGGTTTAGTATGGAAGCAGGAATAAAGCACGTTATGGAAATCGTCGTTACAGACAACGACACCGCAGAGTTTTTTGAAAAAGGCTTGATGCCGGTATATTCTACGCCGCACATGATTCAGCTTATGGAAATGACCGCGCGCAAGAGCGTACAGCCATATTTGGACGAGGGCTATGGTACCGTAGGCACTATGGTAGAGGTTAAGCATCTTGCTTCCACCAAGGTTGGCGAAAAGGTTAGATGTGAAAGCGAGCTTATTGCAGTTGAAGGTAAAAGACTCTTGTTTAGCGTAAAGGCATATAACGAAACCGTTATGATAGGTGAGGGCAAGCACGAAAGATACGTCATCAACGAAAAGAAGTTCAAGGAAAGACTTTTCAATTAAGGCTATTTCGCAAAATAAGTTGATTTGACAATTGTGCTTATGAGTTAGTTGATAAAAGTTAATAATAAAATAAAAAACGACTGATTAGTTCAGTCGTTTTTTTTGCTTTAATCTAATTCGCGATTGTTAACGGAATTATTTTTCGCTTTCTTTGTACAAAATTAGTGCTTTAGCAAGTTGGTCAGGGCAGGATGTACCGTCTTGGCACTGAATACCTTGAAGCAAAGAAATAACCTCGTCAGGGGTTTTGCCAACAACGAGCTTGCTGACTCCCTGAGTGTTACCACGACAACCACCAACTATAACGCAATTAGTAATAACGTTATTTTCGATAGAAAATCTAATTTCTCTTGAGCATGTACCTTGAGTTTGATAAACGTATTCTTTCATAATTAATCCACCAATTGTTCATATAATAATTTGTAAATTTGTGCAGCCTTATCGCCCCATTTTGCAGCAACGCCCTTTGCCGTTTCCTTGTTGGCAACGTTAAATTTAAGATCAAGCGTAGTTTTCATAGGGTCAACGATTTTGAGCTGAACGGTATAAGTTTTGTCCGCATTCATGTGGTACGAAGTTGAATATTCTTGTTTACGACGATAAGAAGTGCGATTAAGTTTTACGAAATCTACTATTTCTTGCCTTACCGAAGCAGGAATGCGCGTGTAAAAGTGTGACAAGCACGCTCTACCGTCGGGAGTAATGCTGAAATATTTGAGGTTTTCGTGCACCGTGGAAAAAATAAATCCCGTTTCGAGTAGCTGGTTGAGTGCCTGAACGCAGTCCATATATTCTAGCCACGGATTTTGGTAATAGCACGCTTCCAAAATGATGCTATCGGTAAGAGGAACGTCCATCTTGTCCATAAAGAACAACAGCACCAGCTTGTTTACCATAGAATTGTCTTTAATTTCTACCATCAAATCACCTTGATTCTTGTGTAAGTTTTATAAAAGCTACAAAAAACGAGGAGATAAGAACGACTCATAACTTTTATTTCAGCTATTATATCACAAAAAAGAGTTTTATGCAACTTATTTTTTTGCTAATCGCTTGCCTGGTAAATTAAACCAAAAAATTCCCACGAAAAATTTCCGTGGGAATTAATATTTTATCCTTATTAATAGGTTTATGCCTTGCCGTTGCAGCCAAGAACGTGAACGAGCTTGTGTCTAACGAGCTCGGTGATAAGGGTTCTAGCAGGTCCGAGGTATTGGCGTGGATCGAAGTGAGCAGGATTTTCTGCATGATGTTTACGGATAGCGGCGGTACAAGCAAGACGAAGGTCGCTGTCGATATTAATTTTACATACGGACATGGACGCTGCTTTGCGGAGCATATCTTCTGGAACACCCTTAGCACCGGACATGCATCCACCGTTTTGGTTGATGATGTTTACGTACTCAGGAATAACCGAGCTTGCGCCGTGAAGAACGATAGGGAACTTAGGAAGTCTTTTTTCTACTTCTTCCAAAATGTCGAAGCGGAGCTTTGGCTCTCCCTTGAACTTGAAAGCACCGTGCGAAGTACCGATAGCGATTGCAAGGCTATCAACACCGGTTTTGGTAACGAATTCTTCTACCTGATCAGGATCAGTGTAACTGGATTCCTCTGCCGAAACCTTGATATCGTCTTCTACGCCTTCGAGTCTGCCGAGCTCAGCTTCTACGACAACGCCGTGGTCGTGAGCGTACTTTACAACCTCGCGGGTAATAGCGATATTATCTTTAAGGGAGTGGTGCGAAGCGTCGATCATAACGGAGGTGAAACCGTCTTTGATGGACTGAACGCAAAGCTCGTAAGAATCACCGTGGTCAAGGTGCAAGCAAATAGGAAGACCGGAATCCTCGATAGCGGCTTCAACGAGCTTTCTGAGGTAAATAGGGTTAGCATATTTACGTGCGCCGCTGGAAACCTGGAGAATAAGCGGAGCTCTTTCAATTTTAGCTGCTTCTACAATACCCTGGATAATTTCCATGTTGTTTACGTTGAACGCGCCGATAGCATAGTGTCCTTCGTAAGCTTTTTCGAACATTTCTTTTGATGTAACTAATGGCATGTGAATTGCCCTCCGTTTTTTCATTATGTATATAGTATAATACTTATTTTGAGATAAAGCAACTTAAAGTTGATAAAATTATTTTATATTTTTGAGATAAATACCGAAACTTTGATTTGACTTAAATAAATTTAAAGAGTATAATACTGTATAGTTAGTTTTTTAGGAGAATTTTATTGGTATGTTAGATCCTAGAATCTCGATTTTAGCAAAAAATTTGGTTAATTATTCTATCAAAGTCAAGAAAGGCGAAAAGGTACTTATCGAGGCGTACGAAGTTGATACTCCCATCGTTACTGAGCTTGTAAAATGCGTTTACGAAGTGGGAGGTTATCCTTTTGTTGAGATTTTTGATAAAAAAATAGAGAGAGCAATTTTGCATGGCACCAGCGAGGAGCATATGACGCTCATGCAAAAGTATGCACTTGCTCGAATGGAAGATATGGATTGCTACATTGGTGTAAGAGGCGGGAAAAACTCTTATGAGACCAGTGACGTTCCTAGCGATAAGATGGATATTTTCGCAAGACTTTATTCCAAGCCTGTTCATCACAACGTTCGTGTGTGCAAGACCAGATGGGTAATTCTCCGTTACCCTAACGATTCTATGAGCCAGCTTGCAGGTATGCCAACCGAAAGATTTGAGGCTTTTTACTTTGACGTTTGCAACCTCGACTATGCAAAGATGGACAGAGCGATGGATAACCTCAAGGCGCTTATGGAAAAGACCGACAAGGTTAGACTTGTTGCAAAGGACACCGACCTTACCTTTAGTATCAAGGGTATCGGCGCAGCAAAATGCGCAGGCAGTTGCAATATTCCTGACGGAGAAATTTATTCCGCACCTGTCAAGAATTCGGTTAACGGCGTGATTACCTACAACGCGCCTTCTATCAAGGATGGAAAAAAGTTCGAAAATATTCAGCTTACCTTTAAGGACGGCAAAATAGTGAAGTGCGACGGCAACTATCCTGAGGCACTTGAAGCAATTTTCAACACCGACGAGGGCGCAAGATACGTTGGCGAATTTGCAATCGGAGTTAATCCGTACGTGACAAAGCCTATGGGCGACATACTCTTTGACGAGAAGATTGCAGGCTCGATTCACTTTACTCCAGGATGTTGCTACGACGATTGCGACAACGGCAACCAGTCCGCGCTTCATTGGGACTTGGTGCTTATCATGACTCCGGAGTACGGTGGTGGAGAAATTTATTTTGACGACGTGCTCGTGCGCAAGGACGGAATGTTTGTACTTGACGAGCTTAAAGGCCTTAACCCTGAAAATCTTAAATAAAATCATTGAGTGTCGGGCAAAATAACTAAGTGCAACGGCAATGTTTTTGGAGGCGTGATGGAATTAAAGACGGTAAGAACCAAAAACGACATTTTGGAGTTTAACCTAAAAGTAGTGCGCAAGACGATGCTGATAATGTTTTGTTTTGCGATCGCGATAATGGCGCTGGGCGTATTTGAAATTATGTCCAACCAAAAGAGCGGAGAAATAGGTTACGGAATATTCCTTGTGGCGTTTGGAATTTTGTTTACGCCGCTGTACTACGTAATTCTTCTGACCAGCCTCAAAAAGAATATTAACAAGAACCCTTTGATGTGCATCAACTGGGACATTACCTACACCTTTGGCGACAATGAAATAACTATCGTTTCGCAGTCGGTGGCAGGTAGCACGCAAAACGAAAAGTTGAAATGGTCCTTCGTTTCCAAGTGTGCCGAAACCAAAAATTTGATAATAATTCACTCGGGCAACAACATCGGGTATCTTATTAACAAAAACACCATTTCCAGCGAGCAAGCCGACGCTGTAAAAAACTTGCTAATCAGCAAGGTCGGCGAAAAAATTTGTTCTTTTAAAAAATAAAATATATATAAGTTTAAAGGAGTTAATCATGGCTAAAAACGTTAGAGTTGCTATCAACGGCTTCGGTCGTATCGGCAGACTTGCATTCAGACAGATGTTCGGACAAGAGGGTTACGAAGTTGTAGCGGTAAACAACCGCACCAAGAATCCAGAAATGCTTGCACACCTTCTCAAGTACGATTCTACTCAGGGTCGTTACGCATTGGCAGACAAGGTGAGAGTAGAGGGTGACGACGTAATCGTTGACGGAAAGACCGTTAAGTTCTTGTCTTGCGCAAATGCAAACGAGCTTCCTTGGAAAGAGATGGAGATTGATGTAGTGCTCGAGTGTACCGGTGCTTATACCTCTATCGAAAAGGCTCAGCAACATATTGACGCAGGCGCTAAAAAAGTAGTAATCAGCGCTCCTGCAAAAGACAAAATGCCTACCATCGTGTACGGCGTAAACGAAAAGACTCTTACCAAAGACGACAAGATTATTTCGGCTGCATCCTGCACCACCAACTGTCTTGCTCCTATGGCTAAGGCTCTTAATGAACTCGCTCCAATCGAGAGAGGCTTTATGACCACCATTCACGGATACACCGGCGACCAGATGCCGCTCGACGCACCACACAAGAAGGGTGACTTCCGTCGTGCTCGTGCAGCAGCGGTTAACATCGTTCCTAACACCACCGGCGCAGCAAAAGCTATCGGTTTGGTAATCCCTGAGCTCAACGGCAAGCTCGACGGCGCAGCGCAGAGAGTTCCAGTTCCAACCGGTTCTCTTACCGAGCTCGTAGCAGTAGTGAAGGGCAACGTTACCGCAGATCAGGTTAATGCTTATATGAAGTCCGTTGCTAATCCTTCCTATGGTTACAATGACGAGCAGATCGTATCCACCGATATTATCGGAATGTCCTACGGCTCTTTGTTTGACGCAACCCAGACCAAGGTTATGAATATGGACGGAACCAGCCTCGTTAAGGTAGTATCCTGGTACGACAACGAAATGTCTTATACCTGCCAGATGGTACGCACCATTAAGTACTTCGCAGAACTCTAAGATATAAATTTTAATAAAAGAACGGCGTTTGGATAGCAACCGAGCGCCGTTTTTTTGTTTGTAAAATAATATTTAAATTATCTGGCAAACAAAAAAAATAAGAAAAATTTTGCTTTTTGCTGGTTGTGTGATAGCCAGGTGATAACTAATTAAAACTTTGGCGAAATTTTTAATATCACTCTTGACAAATAGAAAACCTGTGTTATAATTTATGTAAGCAAAGCACACAAAGCTATTGCAAAGTTAACTTAATGGAGGGCAGAACTATGAAAAGGAAATTGATGAGTTTGGTATTGGCGGTAGTGATGGTAGTGTCTACTTTTGCATTAGTAGGGTGTAATGGAGCGGAAAAGAAATTGCAACAGCAGATAGACGAGCTTAATGCATTACTAACCGAGCAAGCAGGCAAGATAACCGAGCTCGAAACCAGCAAGACTGAGCAAGAGAACAAGATTGCAGAACTAGAGAGCAGCAAGACCGAGCAAGCAGGTAAAATAGAAGAATTACAAAATAAAAACACCGAGCAAGCAAACAAGATAGAAGAGTTAGCAACTGAAAACAGTGCGTTGCGAGAGACGATGGATTATGTAGAAAAACATATAAAAATGCAAAACGCAAAAATTATTTCTTTAAATAGTACAGAAAGTTTTGAAGCAGCGCGTTTGGAAT
>JAFQMX010000052.1 GCA_017396125.1 Clostridia bacterium | reverse complement strand
CTACGTGGTCGCAAAGAGAAACGTAATACTTAACAGCAAGAGACTTGCCGAGATTTACGTTAGCAGATTCGAGCTTAGCCTCGTGAGTGCATTCGGGTTCCTCGGGCTGTGACTCAACTACGGGGATAAGAGCGAGGTCCTTTATTTGACCTGATTTATACCAAGCGGCAAAATTGTTGGTTGCAGTGTTATTGAGCGAAAGGTAACGCTCGCCATCGGAAGCGGTAAAATGAATATTGAACAATCCGTTTTCCAACTCGTCGATCGTAACGTTCTTTGCCTCAGCTTCGTCAACAAAATCACCGGTGTTACTGGAAGTCCAACCGAGATACTTAGATTTTCCTTCTACGTATATCTTGTATGTTCCGTCATCGTTTTTAATCAATTTGAAAATCAACGAGCTATCGCTTCCGTCATTCGAAGCAGGAAGTGTTTCTAATCCGGAGTCAACCAATGCGTAACGAGAACCGGTCGCTTCGCCCTGTGTGTAGCGGTAAGTAGTCTCGCTTGTTCTTTTAGCCATTATAACGTACTTGCCGGCCAAGCTCTTGGGCTCTGCCTCACCGCAGTCCTTGCAAGCACCGTTTACGTAAGCATGAGGCGTCTTCTTTATCTCCTCTGTGCTTACGGTTTCTCCGCAGTCATCGCAGGTAACTGTAACCGATCCGGTTGTTGTGCAAGTAGGATCAACGGTCGTAGTAGTGGTATTAATGTGTCCTGTTGCGGGTATGAGCTCTCTGGACATCTCTTTTCCGCAATCGTCGCAGGTAACTACTGTACTACCGTCGGATTCGCACTTTGCGGGATTGGTAGTAGTTGTCGTGTTAGTGTGCTGGCAATCGAGATTTTCGGGCTGTTCGGGTTCCGCGGCGGGCATCTTATAGATGCTAACGTCCTTCTGACCGCTTCCAAAGCAGGAGAAAATACTGCTGCTGCTGTTATATCTCAGCCAATTTCTTGTGTTTTCGCCCTCGGCCTTTATTGTTGCAATTCCGCTTGCTATTGTAATTGTCCAAGAGCTATTATTACTGAGTGTAGTTTCGGTTCTCAAATAATTGCTTCCGCTTGAAGCTGCATAGAGATAACCACCGTCAACCTTAAATGCAAACGTTTCGGGTTTTTTTCCTGCTTCAAGTGTTATAACCTCAATGTTCTCGCCAAACGTTACAACACTGTCACCTTTAACTACGTCAGCCTTACCTCTGTTGTTATCGTTTTGAGTAGTGCTCAGAGCTACGTTGGATTCTGTAGCAACGATAATGATCTGGTCGCCTATCTGAAGCATTGAAACATCGGTAACAAGCTCGTATACTTTGGGTTCTTTCTCGCCGCATTCGGTGCAGGCGCCATTTTCGTAGTTGTGACCGGTTGCGGGAAGTTTGGCGGTAGAGATAGTTTTATTACATTCGCTACATTTAATGATTATACTACCATCTTCAGTGCAAGTGGGATTATTGGTTATCTCTTCTGTTTTCTCGTGCGTGCAGCTGGTCTCCACGATGTTATAAGAAACTTTTATTGAATTGAATCTTGTTTGTGCAGAAAGGCTTTCCACGGTGAAGATATTTGAAGTACCATCTAGTGTAATGGTAACTGTTGTTCCGCTAGTTGAAGCGCCGCTTAAGCTCAAGACATAACTACTGGCGCATTCAAAAACGATTTGTGTTATATTTCCGGGAGCCTCAATGGTTATCTTTGAACCTTTGTACAAACGAACTGGATTGCCGTAATCAGCAACGTTGGTCGTGCTAGATGACTTTTCATTTGTAAAAACAATTCCGTTCTGTTCCCATACTTGTTTTGAAGTGGAAAATGACGTTCTATTCGCCTTGTCAGCATCAAACGTAAGTGTTTTACTTTCTTCCGCCGCCGACGCCGTGATCGCGAAAATCGCAGTAATTGCGAGAACGAGAGTCAGAGCAAGGCATATCAGAGCAGAAAGCTTTTTTGCATTGTTTCTTTTCATGTTGTCCTCCATAAAATATTATTATAAAATATAGATACGAGGGCATTATAGCACATAAAATCGCAAAAATCAACCCAAAAATGCATTTTTCTGCAAGAAAAAACAAAATACTTTTACGAAGTAAAAATGCATAAAAATCGCCTGATTGACATAAGGATTTTTTTGTCCTTTTACTATTTTTCTCACTTTTTAAAATCAGAGCGCGAAGGTACTTGCCTTCATTCGCCGAAAATGTCGGGAAATGTAAATTCTTATAGTCAAACAATGTAAAAAAGCAAACCGACAAGAAGCTTTGCCGATTTGCTTTTTTAAAAATATTAAACCATAAGAGAAGAAATAAGCTCCGCAAACTCGCCGGGATTCTCGATAGAGACTCCGCCGATGAGGCAAGCCTCGGAATAGAGGATCTTTGCGTATTTCGCGAGAGTGTCCTTATCCGATGCAAAGAGAGAGAAGAGCTTCTCTGTTATCGGGTGGGCGTGATTGATCTCGAGAACTATCTTCGCCTCGGGTGCGCCTTCAGCTCCGGGCATCCTCTTAAGCACCTTCTCCATCTCGACAGAGAGCTCGCCCTCGCTTGAGAGGCAAACGGGGTGCTTCGTGAGATTTGCGGAGAACTTGACCGCCTCGACGCTGCCGATAGCCTCCTTCATAAATTTGAGCATCTCCTCAGCGCCGCGGTTGGCTTCATCGATCTTCGCCTTTTCATCCTCGCTTGCAAGATCAAGAGCCTCTGCGGTAACGCTCTTGAATTCATAGTCGCCGTACTTGCCGAGCATCTTGAGCGCGAACTCGTCAACGTCATCGGTGAGGTAGAGCACCTCGTATCCGCGCGACTTGACCGCCTCCACCTGGGGTAGCATCGCGATCTTTGCCTCGTTTTCGCCCGCCGCGTAGTAAATGACCTTCTGATCCTCCTTCATAGCGGAAACGTATTCCTTGAAGGATGTGAGCTTGCCCTCGGAGGACTTGAAGAGAACAAGGTCGACCAGCGTATCCTTGTGCATACCGTAGTCCGCGTAAAGACCGAACTTGAGCTGAACGCCGAACGCGCCGAAGAATTTTTCGTACGCCTCT
>JAFQMX010000051.1 GCA_017396125.1 Clostridia bacterium | reverse complement strand
GCCTGCGATTCCGCAAATTTGCGACGAAAAGAAAGCGCAAAATAAGCAAAAAAAAGGACGCTTTGTGCTTGCGTCCTCCATTCATTATATTATATATAAGAATTTTCATATTATATATAGGAATTTTCGCCACCACGATACGTTCGTTACAATCTCGTTACCCTTCCGTTCTCCACCGAAAAAAGCGTGCAGTCGCCCAAAACGGATTTTATCTCGCTCGGAAGATGCGTACAAGTGATTATGGTTTGAAAGCCTTTCACCGCGCCCAAAAGTTTTTTTTGCCTGTCCACGTCAAGCTCGCTGAGCACGTCGTCGAGAAGCAAAACGGGATACTCGTCTGTTTCGTCCTTCATAATCGAAATTTCGGCAAGCTTAAGCGAGAGAGCCACAGTTCTTTGCTGTCCCTGCGAGCCGTACGCGCGGATATCCTTGCCTGCTGCGCACAGCAAAATATCGTCCTTTTGGATGCCGACGTTAGTAAAGCCGTTTTTGAAATCTTTTTCGCGGTTGCGAATAAGCTCGAAGGACATATTTTGCCTAATCTCCTCCACCTCTTCACCCTCAACGCCCTGGTACTCCACCACCAAATCCTCCTTGCCGTCGGTAAGATAGGCGTGCGCTCTCGACGCGTGGTCGGCAAGCTTTTTTACGAAATGCCTGCGGGTACGAGCAATTTTTGCGCCGTACGAGGCGAGCTGCTCGTCCCAAATCTCCAGCGCCGAGGTGTCGGTGCTTTTTAGTAGCTTGTTGCGTTGCGCCAGCACCTTGTTGTAGGACGAAAGCAAATAAAAATAGGTTTTGGAAAGCTGGCACAGCGTTATGTCCATAAATCTGCGTCTGTCCGCCGGCGAGGATTTGACGATTTTGAGCTCGTCGGGCGAGAAAAACACCGTGGACAAATTGCCCATAAGCTCGCCCATCTTGCTTACGGGTAGACCGTTTACCGCAACTCTCTTGTTCTCGCGCGCGTCTATTACTATTTCGATACTGCCCTTGCCGCCGCGTTTTTGCGTGGTGGCTAGTATTCTGGCGCGCTGCTGCTCCCACCTAATAAGCTCCTTGTCTCTTGGTGTGCGACTGCTTCGTCCCACCGAGCACATAGTAATTGCTTCGACCAGGTTGGTTTTGCCTTGCGCATTTTTGCCGGTGATTATGTTTGCGCCACCGCCAAATTCCACCGTTTGCGCCGAGTAATTGCGGAAATTATTAACTTGCAACTTGGTTATCTGCATAGCCAATAAATATTATATCACAAGTATAAAAAAATGGAAAGGTTTTTCCGTTTGCCTTTCCGTTTTTACAAAAGAAAATTTGTTTTTTAAAAAATAGCAATTTTCGTGGCAACAGCCAATAAATAATTGCTTCGTTGCTACCGCTGCGATGCGCCTTTGGTCAGAATTTTATTGATACGGGTGCTCAAAATCATAGCCAAACTGATTTTTATGAGGTCGGGAATCACAAACGGAGCTACGCAAGTAACGAGCGCCGTCCACAGCCCCACGCTACCCGAGCTGCCCGCATAAACGACGGTAAACCAAATTGTTCCGACCGCGTAGCAAACCACCAGCGCCAGCGCAAAAACCACCGCGCGCCACCAAAATTTGTTTTTGGTCAGTCCGTCAGTTGCCCAAACCAGCAATCCGCCCACCAGCCAGCCCACCATATAACCGCCGTTTTGACTGATAATTACGCCAAATCCTCCGCTTCCGCCCGCAAACACGGGGATTCCGACTGCGCCCATAAAAATATATACCGCAACCGCAACGCTTCCCCACTTTCCACCCAAAAAAGCGAGCGCAAAGAACACGCCGAAAGTTTGCATAGTAAACGGCACGGCGGCGGGCACGCAAATCCACGCACAAATTGCAATTATGACCGAGCATACGGCAATTTTTACCAGCGTTACGGTGTTTGAAGGTTTGTTTTCGGTCATGGAGCTTTCCTTGGTTCTTTGCAATGCACGATTTAGTCCCGTTAATTTTAGCATACTGCGCAAAGTTTGTCAGTTATTTTGCACCATATTTAATTTTACTTGTTTTTTTTGCGCCGTAGTTGGCTTTCCGTCGCCATTTATCCCAGCAAAACGTCCATAACGAGCATTACGCAAAATCCCACTATCAAGGCGTAGGTTGCGCCCCTTTCGTGTCCGTGCGCGTGCGTTTCGGGAATCATCTCGTCGCTGATAACGTACAGCATCGTTCCGCCGGCAAATGCTAAGGCGAACGGCAAAATCACCGTAGCTACGCTCACCGCAAAATATCCTATCATCGTTCCCACGACCTCGACCAGTCCCGTTGCCATAGCACAAATAAAAGTTTTCTTTTTGCTCACTCCCGCAGCGAGCATAGGCGCGATTATTACCATGCCCTCGGGAACGTTTTGCAGTGCTATTCCGCCGGCAATAATGAGCGCCTGAGCGTCGTTGCCCGAGCCAAAGCCCACGCCAGCGGCAATACCTTCGGGCAGATTATGTATAGCGATGGCGAGCACAAAAAGCAGAACCTTGCTCAGCTTGGAGCTTTTTTCCGATTGTCCGCCCAAAAGCGAGTCGCTCGGCTCTGCGCTCTCTCCGCCCACCAGCCTGTGCAAATGAGGAACGAGCTTGTCTACAAAGGTTAGACTAACCGCACCCGCAAAAACACCTATTACCGTTACTATTATTCCATACTTTCCTCCGTAGTCGAGCGAAGGAATAATCAGTCCCAGCACCGCCGCCGAAAGCATTATTCCCGCGGCAAACGACAAAACCACGTCAGAAAACCTGTGTGATATTTTTTTGAATAAAAACCCGATTATTGCTCCGATAACCGTCGCGCCACCCACACCCAGCGCGGTAAGAATTACCAATGTCATAATTCCTCCAAAGCAAAAACTCTGCCCGCAAATCGTAACGCTGAGCAGAGTTTTTTGCTTACAAATTTTTCTTTCGTTGCGTATTTTTTACAACGCCCTGCCTTTTACGCTTTGGAGAAATTGTCCTTGCTTACTCCGCAAACAGGACAAACAAAGTCGTCCGGCAAGTCCTCGAATTTGGTTCCCGGTGCAACACCGCTAGCGCTGTCGCCCATATCCTCGTCGTACTCCCATCCGCAAATATCGCATACGTACTTCATTTTTTGTTACCTCCACTTATTTTTTGTTATTTTTTATTTATTCCGCGAGCGCTACAGGCCCACGGTAATTTACTCGTTTTTTTGCCCGAAAATTTTTAACGGGCAAAGCAAGCCTTATTTTATTTCCTCAAAGTCGCTCGCTCCGTGCTTGCAAAGCGGACAAACTATATCGTCGGTGAGCTCGCCCTCGTGAACGTATCCGCAAATCTTGCACACGTAACCCTTTTTGCCTTCAAGCTTTGGCTGAGGCTTTACGAAAGCGTGGTAGTAGGCGTAAGACATAGTTTCCTTGTCCGACACGACTCTCGCCTCGGTTATGGAGCAGATGAACATTCCGTGGCTGTCAAGGTCCACGTACTGCTCGACCTTTAGCGACATATACGAGTTGATGTATCTAGGCAAAACCACCAAGCCGTTGTCGGAGCGAATAGGCTCGCACTCCTCGAATTTATTTACGTTTCTACCGCTCAAAAATCCAAACTTCTCAAACACGAAGAACGGTGCTTCCTGCGTCAAGCAATTGATATTCATTATTCCCGACTGCTTAATAACGTGATGAGAATAGTTTTCTTTGCTTATAGTAACGGCGATTCGTTTAGGGTTGCCGCTCACCTGATTTACGGTGTTTACTATAAGTCCATTGTCCTTTTTTCCGTCGTTAGAAGTGATAACGTACAAGCCGTATCCAATATTATTGAGAGCGCTCATATCGTTTTTGTTGCCACTTTCCTTGCGAATGAGATATTCTCGGCTTAGCTCGTCCGCCATAGCGTAAAGTTGTTTTTCGCTATCGGCGCTGAGTGCGGAAAGTATGGTAACGTTGTTTTCGGCATACGAAAGGTTTTTGCTCTTTTCCAGCATGGACCTCATAACCTTGGTTGCCATAGGTGCCCAGCTTCCGTTTTCGATAAACGCTACGGTGCGGTTGGAGAAGTTTCGTTCGGTGAGATGACTGATAAAATCTCTCATAAAAGGAAAGATTTCCGCGTTGTAGGTGGTGGTCGCAAGCACGAGTTTGCTATAACGGAAAGCGTCCTCTACTGCCTCTGCCATATCACAGCGAGCCAAATCGTGAACCACTACGGTTGCGCCGTTGTCCTTCAATCTCTCGGCAAGCATATTAACAGCTTTTTTGGTGTTGCCGTACACGGAGGTGTAGGCAATAACGATTCCCTCGTCCTCGGCGCGATAGCTCGACCAGGTGTCGTAAAGTCCGAGGTAATAGCCAAGATTTTCGCTCAAAACAGGTCCGTGAAGCGGGCAAATTATCTGAATGTCCAAGCCCGCAGCCTTTTTTAGAAGCGCCTGAACCTGCGCGCCGTATTTGCCAACGATTCCGATATAATATCTTCTCGCCTCGCATGCCCAGTCCTCTTCTACGTCCAAAGCACCGAATTTACCAAAGCCGTCCGCCGAGAAAAGCACTTTGTCGGTGGAATCGTAGGTCACGATAACCTCCGGCCAATGCACCATAGGCGCGGTTACGAAGGTAAGCTTGTGCTTGCCCAAATCCAGCGTGTCGCCCTCGCCCACGACGATTCTCTTGTCCGCAAAGTCCGTGCCGAAAAAGTTATTCATCATAACGAAAGCCTTTGCCGACGCTACGATTTTTACGTCCGGATAAACCTTGATAAAGTTCATAATGTTAGCCGAGTGGTCTGGCTCCATGTGCTGAACAATGAGATAATCCGGCTTTCTTGCGCCCAAAACGTTTTGGATATTATCCAGCCATTCGTGCGTAAAGTTTGCGTCCACGGTGTCCATAATTGCGATTTTATCGTCCATAATCGCATAGGAATTGTAAGCCATACCGCTTGGCACAACGTACTGTCCCTCGAACAAATCAACCTTGTGATCGTTTACGCCAATATACTTTATATCGTTGGTTATTTTCATATTCGTTTCTCCTATTTACTATATTATACAACAATTTTTTACTTTGTTCAACATCTTTTATGTATATTGTTGTCGGTTTTTTGCACTCTAATCCAATATCTTTCCGTCGGTGGAAATGGTGATTACCTGCCAAGGAATAAACTTTCCGCTTGCCATGAGCGCACGTTTTACCGCGTTCTCTATTCCACCGCAGCAAGGCACTTCCATTCTTACTATCTTTACACTTTTGATGTCGTTGTTCTTTATGATAGCGGTAAGCTTTTCAGCGTAGTCGCCCGCATCTAATTTAGGGCAACCTATAAGCGTTAGGCAACCGCGCATAAACTCGCTGTGGAAATTTCCGTAAGCATACGCCGTGCAGTCCGCCGCTATCAAAAGGTTTGCTCCGTCAAAATACGGCGCGTTTATCGGCACGAGCTTTATTTGCACGGGCCATTGAGCGAGCTGGCTGGTGGATTTTGCGGTAACCGTCGCATTTTCGCGCTTGATTGCCCTGCTTTGAGTGCCAGGACAACCGCACGAAAGCTTTTTCGGCTTTTTTTGCTGTGCCTCTTTTTTGGATCTAATAACTGCCTGCTCGTCATAAGCAAGCGCCTCTCGCTCAACGAAACTTATTGCACCGGTAGGGCAGGCAGGCAAACAATCGCCAAGTCCATCGCAGTAATTTTCCTTTGTAAGAACAGCTTTGCCGTCTATCATTTCGATTGCGCCCTCGTGGCAAGCAACTGCACACGCTCCGCAACCGTTACACTTTTCTCTGTCAATCTTAATAATTTTTCGTAGCATTTTGGTTTGCCTCCTTGCTTTTACAACCACAGTATAGTATAATAAACAAAAAATGTATGTTGAATTTTCAACAAAAGGAGATTTTTTTGAAAAAATATTTAGAAGTTTTGCGAGAGTGCACGTTATTTAATATGATTAAAGAAGAAGATTTGCTCAAAATGCTCGGGTGCTTGGGTGCAAAGGTGGAAAGCTTCGACAAAAAATTCACTATTATCAACGAGGGAAGCCAGGCGAAGTACGTGGGAATTTTGCTTTCGGGCTCGGCGCAGGTTTCGATGATAGACTACTACGGCAACCGTAGTATCATTAGCCATGTAGAGCGTACAGAGATGTTTGGAGAAGCATTTGCTTGTGCGGAAATTGCTTCGGTGCCCGTGACCGTAACTGCCAACGAGCCCAGCGAGGTTATGCTGATAGATTGCTCTCATATTTTGCACACCTGTAAAAACAACTGCGGCTTTCACCAACAGCTTATTTATAACCTAATGAAGGATTTGGCGACCAAAACGCTTACCTTTCATCAAAAACTAGAAATCGTTAGCAAGCGAACTACCCGAGACAAGCTTCTCACTTACCTGTCGCATCAGGCAAAAAAGGCGCATTCCGCCTCGTTCGAAATTCCCTTTGACCGTCAGGAGCTGGCAGACTATCTCGAGGTGGAGCGAAGCGGACTATCCGTGGAAATCGGCAAGCTAAAAAGCGAGGGCGTGCTATTTGCCGACAAAAAGCACTTTGAGCTTTTGTAAAATATTTTTGGCATAAGGTCTTTTTGCAATAATTTAGTTTTATCAGCTCAAAATGTTCGATTAATTAAAAAAGGACGGAAATAATCTTCCCGTCCTTTTCGTTTGTGATTTTTGCTAGACAACGCAAATTTTTTAGGTCTAATTTTGCCTAAATTAAATATGTTGCCCCTACTCACTAAAGTAAAGCTTTACGTCGCCGGTGGAGGTATGTGCTTCGAATATCTTATCTCCTCCTATCATAGAGCTAACGTTGGTATCTCCCGTGCGTACGTTAATCAAAAAACTGAAATCTTCCTTTTTACCCAAAAGAGTAAGCCTTACATCGCCCGTATCGGTGGTAATCTTTATTTCGCCGGTATCAAGAATTACGCTTTTGCCCCCAACGTCACCAGTATCAGTCTTTATGCTTGCCTTTGCAATAGCAACCTCGCCCACGAGTTTTACGTCGCCCGTATCAGTTCTTAACGTAGCATTTTGAAATTTACCATCCGTTATTTTGATATCGCCCGTATCCGTCTCGATTTCGACCCTTTGCAGATTGCAATCGGTTATTTTTACGTCACCCGTATCCGTCTCTACTTTTAGGTCCCCAATTTCGCAGTTGGTAAATTTAACGTCATCCGTATCAACCTCTATTTGCGTGAGCTCACACTTGGATCCAGCAAATTTAATATCGCCAGTGTCCGATTCGATTTTTATCGTATCGATTATCACGTCCTGCATGGTCACGTCGCCTGTATCGGTTTCAACGGATACGTAGTTAGTTTTTGTCGACGCATCACCAATAAATTTAACGTCGCCTGTGTCGATTTCTATCATCAAATCAACGTTTCTGTTACGCGGCAATACCACTTTTACCGTGCCGTCGTCAAAGTTAAACAGCCCAACTGTTCGGTGCCAAACTGCCTCGGACTTAACGCTAAGCACTCCGTTATTTACGAAAGTCTTTATTTTGGTGGCAGGCTTTCCACCCAGAGTAAAAAGCTGCGGATACGTAACGCTGAACTCTGCGCCGTAAGTAATTTCTACGTCCGCTGTATCCATTTGTAAATTCACCTTGTCTATTGCGGTAATATCTACGCTCGTATCAGTAGAGTCAATTACCGCATACCTGACAGAGGTAGTAGAAAGCTTTTTTATGTTCCAGCCCACACCACCCAGCGAAACGGTAAACACCACTGCTCCCAGCGCTATGGCTATTATGCTATATATTATCAGTTTTTTTGATTTCATCTGCTTTTCCTCCCTTAACGCCCAGCGTTTTTTTCATTAAACCTATATACCACTTGGTAAGAACTTTGCAAGCGCGGAACAAATATAGTGCGAGTATCGTACATACTCCCGAGGCCACAAGACATGCGCCCGCCGTAGCCATCCACTGCATAAATCCACCAAACAATCCGCTTATTACCGAGCAAATTGCTCCCACAATTCCGCCCACCGATACCACAGCGCACGTAAGCGTTGCCGCATACAAGCCGATAAAAACCCAAACGGAAACGAACACGGTCGCTACTATCATCAATACTGCGACAAGGGCGTTGCTGGCGGATTCCTTTTTGCCGTCTTGTCCCGTTTGAGTGCCTTTGCCAAATTCCCAAGCAGGCTCGTCTGCTTGTTTTTGCTGGCTTTGCTCCGTGCTTTGGTTAACGTCTACGCTTGGTTGCAAATTTTCGGGTTCGTTGTCCTCTTTTTTTGCCGATTCCTCTTTTTTGAAAGGCTCGGGACTCGCAAGCATCTCAGATTCCCGTATCTTTTTTAGGCACTCGTCAGGCGAGCCGAATTCTGCCAAAATTTCTTCGTCGGCCACTCCTGCATCCTTTTTGTCCCAGTAAATTTCGTCATAATAATCTATAATCTCTTGCGCCTCGGCATACGTAAAAGATCGCAAAAGTTTTTTTAGCTCGCTTTTCCACGATTCATAATTCATAAACTACCTCCTTTATTGCTACGCATAATATAGTTGCTTATGCGCTGAAACTCCTCCATTGTATCAATAAACTCCTCAATTTTTTTGACACCCTCATCCGTTATTTTAAAGTATTTGCGCAGTCTGCCATTGAACTCTGCCGTTCGGGTAGTAACAGCACCGTTCGCCTCTAATCTACGCAAGATCGGATACAAGGTCGATTCCGAAATCTCCACGCAGGGCGCAAGCTCGGATATGATTTTGTAGCCGTACGACTCCTCGTTTTTTATGGCAGACAAAACGCACACCTCCAAAAGACCTTTTTTTAACTGTGCGTCCATTTTTACCTCCGTTTTCTTTTTGAAAGGAATTTTGTAAAAAAATAATACTTCCTTTCGCACAATATTATACATTACACAGTATTACTTGTCAAGCATTTTTTGTTGTTTTTCTTATTCGTAGCTTGTCGCATTTTCTGTCGTAGATTGCTACATATCGGTTTTTTGAGTTTTTTTGTAAAATTAACCGCGTTTTTCTTGACACCGTGATATCAAAATGATATCATTAAGACAGTAGGGGAAAAGCATAATTGCAAAAAGTTGCTTATCCTTTGCTCAAAATTAGCATTACATTATATAGTTAGGAGGACTTCTAATTATGCAAGAAAAAATTTTACAAAACAAAAAACATGGTATGCTAGTGCTTGTCGTGAGCATTTTGGTTATGCTTATCGCTACCGCCGCTACGATTTACGGCGCGATAGACGTGGAAACCCAAAAAACTGCACTCGGCTACGTTGCGCTCGTGGCAGGTCTTGTGCTTTTGTGCATCAGCTGGATTCCGCTAATCGGACTGCGCATACTCAAACCGCAAGAAGCGCTCGTCTTGACCTTGTTCGGTAAATATATCGGCACGATTAAGGGCGAAGGATTTTATGCCATCAACCCTTTTTGCTCGTCTGTTAACCCTGCCGCCAACACCAAGCTCAACCAAAGCGGTGACGTGGGCACGGTAGAAAATCCGTTGTTTTCTACCAAGGGCATAACGTTCGAGAACAAAAAGCTTTCGCTAAAAATCATGACGCTCAACAACAACCGCCAAAAAATTAACGACTGTCTCGGCAACCCTGTCGAAATCGGAATTGCGGTTACTTGGAGAGTGGTGGACACCGCAAAAGCCGTGTTTAACGTGGACAACTACAAGGAATACCTTTCGCTCCAATGCGACACCTCGCTCCGCAACGTAGTCAGACTTTATCCTTACGACGTTGCGCCAAACGTGGATACCACCGGCGACGGCGTGGCTGACGACGGAAGCCTTAGAGGCTCGAGCGACGTTGTTGCCAGCCGTATCAAAAACGAAATTCAGCAAAAAGTTTTGGAGGCAGGCATAGAAATTTTGGAGGCAAAGATTACCTATCTTGCTTACGCCACCGAAATAGCTGCGGTAATGCTCCAGCGTCAGCAGGCGTCGGCAATTATCGACGCCCGCAAAATGATAGTGGACGGTGCTGTCGGCATGGTAGAAATGGCTCTCGAAAGACTGTCGCAAAACGACTCGGTTAAGCTGGACGAAGAACGCAAGGCGGCTATGGTTTCTAACCTGCTCGTGGTTCTTTGCGGCAACAAGGATGCCCAGCCTATCGTAAACTCGGGAAGCTTGTACTAATATGAACAACGAAAAGAAACAAGTTCCGCTCCGCCTTTCGCCCAAGCTCTACGCCGCAATCGCCTCGTGGGCAGAGGACGATTTCCGCTCGCTCAACGGTCAAATAGAATACCTACTTACCGAGTGCGTAAAGCAACGAAAGAAAAACGGTGCGCCCGTCCCTCACAATCTCGACGAGCCACCTGAGTTTAATATCGAGTAAATTCGCTGTTTTGTCGCAATTTTATCGCCACGCTGTGCAATTTTTGCGACACACAAAATTTTGACTAACAAAAAACGTTTGTTTGCAAAATGGTTGAAAATTTTTTGGAAAAGCAACCAAAAATTAGCCGACGAAAGCAATTCTGGTTATACAAAATTCTTCTTTTCTGATTATTTTATTATTATCAGAAACGGTGTATAATGTATATGAAAAGCATTAAGGAGATTTTTATGAAAGACAAGCTTTATCAACAAGTCACCGCCGTTATGCAGGAATTCGGCGAAAAAGCCAAGCTAAAAAAGGGCAATTTGATTGTCGTGGGATGCTCGACCAGCGAAATTCTCGGCTCAAAAATCGGCACTAACTCCTGCCCGGACGTAGCCAAAATCGTTTTTGAGGCAATTTTTGATTACACAAGCAAAAACGGATTGCGATTGGCTATTCAGTGCTGCGAACATCTCAACCGCGCGCTGATATCCGACCGCAGTTATCTGCCTTTTTTGGACGAAGTCAACGTTATTCCGCAGCCCAAGGCAGGCGGTTCGCTGGCTACCCAGGCTTACGCACATTTTGCCGACCCGATTGCCGTCGAGGACATCAAGGCGGACGCAGGTCTTGACATTGGTCTGACGCTTATCGGTATGCACCTCAAAAAGGTTGCCGTTCCGGTTAGACTGGAAAACAACCGTATCGGCGAGGCGCTGGTTGTTGCCGCCCGCACGAGAGCAAAATTCGTGGGTGGATCTAGAGCAGTCTACAACGAAAACCTACTGTAATTTTTTTTGCACCTACCTGCTTTTTTTGGTAGAAGCAACTTATTCTTTATTTTTCTCAGCAAAACTTAATTATTTTCTCAGCAAAAAAGCCTTTGGATATCCAAAGGCTTTTGTTGTTATAAATAAATTTTTACAATTACACGTCGTCATCGTGCTTTGGCTCAATCTTGTAAAAGTCAAGCATCGGAATAAGAATCAGCGCGGAAAGTCCTGCGGTAAATCCACCGTTGTATAACACGAATCCGCCGTGCATGCTTGCCGTGACCGTACATATCGTCGCACTCAAAAATCCCGCTATTACGCCGTAGCGAAAACCGTATTTTCCGGCAATCGGACACAGTCCCGTAGCAAACGCGAGTCCGTTTATGTAAGCTTGGGTCGACAACGTCCACGGTATATTGTGACCGGACACCAAACAGATAGCAACAACCACCACCCAAAGCAGCATATATCCCACCACGATAGGAAAAACGTTTCGTGGGTGTTGTCCGTCCGCCGAAAAGGTCAAGGCGGCAAACACCACGCCCACCGTCGGTCCGGTAAATCCCACGCCAGCAGGAAGATTTGGAATAATTTTAGGAATAAGGAACACGAGATTTAGGTATACCATAATGGCGCATCCGTACACCGCAATATTAATAAGACACATTGGCATTCCGAATTTATCTATAAAGTCCGTTCCGTAACCCGTACATTTTAGGAGACTGCGATACCCCTTAACTTTCCTATGGTTAAGCAAATATCCCGCAATAAACGTGCTTCCAAACAAAATCACGAAAAAGACGTTCATAAATCCGCGGTAAGCGTACGGCATAGCGTAGTACTCGGGATTGTCTATCTGCAAGGAGGACGGAGGAGTTATTCCTAGCGTGTTGTACATAAACGCGTAGATGAATATTCCCAGCATTCCTATCGCGAGACCTGCCTTGTAGAGGTTATAGCCTCGGTGCATCGCTGTCGTGCCCGGCAAAAGCGGTAACACAATAAATCCAACGCCTATTCCGCACACCACGGCAAGAATTATACCCACCCAATTAACGTGCATGTTGGCAGGATCAAAATTGGCAACCGAATAACGAAACAGCATTTCGCTGACGAACGGAGCAAGCGCTGTGGCAAAAAATGCAATATGTATGTTATCTGAAACCTTTTTTTTCATAACGATACAGTAAAGCAATACCCCGATAAACGGTGGCCACATATTAATAAAGTTGAGTCCGTAAAAACAATGCGCCACGACCAGCATGTATCCCGCCAGCTTGGTAGCGTTCATGCGCACTCGGCATATAATTATTACCAAATTCACGATCAGTCCGCATACCGCCGCATTAAACAAGGTGCTTCCCAATCCGCCCAAAGCAAAGTAATCCGTTACGAGCTTGCTAGGCGAGGTCAGTATGCGCCAAAGATTTTCAAAGAAATCCCATTCTTTGGTGTAAAGCACTGCAATCGGCGCCGCCGCCAAAAAGAATAGGCTGACAAAAAGCGAATAAAAATATACGATTCTTTGGTTGCGCACGGCGTTTATTTTTGGTTGCGTTGCCTGCGCCTCGGTTGCATTTATTTCAGTAGGCTTCGCTTCCGGCGCTTGCGTTATAGTTGTTTCCGCTTCCGGCGCTTCGGCTAGTGGCGATTTTATTGCGTTTAAGGAAGAAGGCGTGTTCTTCATGTTTTCCCCTCAAAAAATAATGTTTAGACTTTTGCACATCAAGTTATAACACAATAAACTTATTTTTGCAACAATATTGCTCAAAATTCTTGCCATTTCGCCAAAAATTACCGCTCAACTCTGCCCAAAACTAACCTTCTCTCGCTAGTGAAAAAGACCGCAAAGGTTACTTGCGATCTTTGTAGTGTGTAATAACACACTCGTTGATACAATGAAACCTCAAAAGCGGAAATTGTGCATTTATTCCCTTAAAACAAGGGAGTTTTTAAGGGAAAGTTCGCTAATTTTTCGTAGGGCTTTATGTGGATGACGGTATCTTAGGTCTTTCCTATCATAATCGTGACGGGTTCAATCGTATGGTCGCAGATGCCGTTGACGGAAAAATCGACCTCATTATCACCAAGTCCCTCTCCCGCTTTGCCCGTAATACAGTAGACGCTCTTATGACCATCCGAAAGTTGAAATCCGAGGGCGTTGGGGTCTTCTTTCAGAAGGAGGATATCAACACCCTTGACGCCAAGGGCGAATTTATGTTGACTCTTATGAGCTCCTTTGCCGAGGAAGAAAGCCGATCCATTTCGGATAATGTCACCTGGGGCAAGCGGAAACAATTTGCCGACGGCTTTT
>JAFQMX010000008.1 GCA_017396125.1 Clostridia bacterium | reverse complement strand
TTGATATAAAAGGCGTGGACGAAAACTGCGGTGCGATTTTGGGATGCCTGATAGATCCGCAGCAGGCTTTGACACAGGCGCAATATACTGTGGAAGACAAAATTTTGGGTGCAATAACCGCGTGGTATGCTGTGTGCAACCTTGAAACCATCGATGGACTGCGCGAGCTTATGCAAAAAATTATTGCCGTTACGGACGAAAGGCCTCATCTCGTGGTTTCGGACAGCGAAAAAAATGAAGTGGCATACAAGTGGCGCGACAGTCCGCTAAAGGAAAACTATCGCCCTATACCTATGTATAGTTTGGATATGTCGTGTTTGAAGCTTCTCAGCTACGATATTATTATCAAAATGGCAAGGCGTTTGGACGATAATGCCGTGATTGACAAATTTTCCGCGCTTTACGGCGAGTTGAAAGAAAAAATCAATTCCATGCTGTATTGTAGCGCGGTGGGATTGTACATGAATCGCTACGTTACGGGAGAGTGGGCTACTTCGGTGGGAGGAACCAGCTTTTATCCGCTGATTTGCGGAGCGGTGGACAGCGACAAGGTCGATAGATTAATTGGCTGTCTTACCGACCCCAAGCTGTTTTGGGGTGAGTGCGTTGTGCCTACGCTCAGCCGCAACCACAAGGAGTTTGGCAAAAAGAGCAAACCGGACAACAATGGCAAAAGAAATCCGCCATTTTTCAAATACCGAGGCAGTATTATTCCGTACGTAAATTTCTTGATATACTACGGACTTGTGCGATACGATTTTGATAAAATTGCTTCGGAAATTGCCAGAAAATCGGCAATGATGTGGCAACGTAACGAGAATACGGGAATTTTAAATTACGAATATTATTTGCCTACCGGCAAGGTAAAAAAGACTTCTCCGTCAAGTATGGGCAATATTATGCAATATATTGCGGTAAGGGAATTGTTGGATTTGGAGTACGACGCTTGCGAAGAAAGCTTGCGTTTTGGAACCTTCGTTGCGGGTGAGAACGCGCTCAACAACGTCAAACTGTGCAGTCACGTTTATTCTGTGCTGTCTGACGACAACCATACTTTGCTCATTATGGACGGAATAAACGTGTTCCGTGGCGACGGTGGCAAATTTAAAGTAAGACGTTTTACGTTGACCGAGAGTGGAGCGAGCTTTGAGATTATTTCAAGCAACAATATTACGGTCAATCTCAACGTTCAAAATCCAGATACCAAAAAGCTTACGAGATACTATTTTATCACCAAGGCAGGAAGATGCAAGGTGGAGGCAAAAAATGGTTTGGTCAAATTTCTTTGATACCGTATCCGGAATTTTTTGACACAAATCAAAGTTTATGACGCAATACCGGCAATATATAAAAAGACGTATACCACGTGTATCGGGTATACGCCTTTTCATATTCCGAGACTATCGGAATATATGTTATCAGGCGCGCTCGGAGTTTTGCGCGCCACAAGGCTGGTGCAAAACAACTAAAGCGTCCCTGCTAAATATAGTATGAGCGCCTTTTTGTAAATTATTCGCAAATTTGTTATTAATTTTTATAATTTATAATGCTATAAAATAACGGAGTAAAAAAGCTCCGAAATTTCTTTCGGAGCTTTTTTGCTTTTTAGCTGAAGGTAATCTTAGTACATTCCACCCATGCCTGCACCAGCCATAGCAGCAGCATCAGGACCAGGGTTTTTTTCCGGAAGGTCAGCAACGACGCTTTCGGTGGTGAGAAGAGTAGCGGCAACGCTTGCTGCGTTTTGAAGTGCACTACGGGTAACCTTGGTAGGGTCGATAATACCCTTTGCAACAACGTCACAGTAAACATTGTTTAGAGCGTCGTAACCGTAGTTAGCCTTGCCCTTACCCTTGGAAAGAATCTCGTTAACAACAACTTCGCCGTTTACGCCAGCGTTGCGAGCGATTTGCTTGATAGGCTCTTCGAGAGCGTTGAGAACGATGGAAGCACCGGTCTTTTCGTCACCGCTGAGAGATGCAGTGAGCTTTTTAACGGTAGGAACAGCGGAGAGAAGTGCAACGCCACCGCCAGGAACCATACCTTCTTCTACAGCCGCGCGGGTAGCAGCAAGAGCGTCGTCAATACGGAGTTTCTTTTCTTTCATTTCAACTTCGGTAGCAGCACCTACGTTGATAACAGCAACTCCGCCTGCGAGCTTTGCCAATCTTTCTGCGAGCTTTTCTTTGTCGTAGTCCGAAGTGGTGTTCTGCATCTGAGCCTTGATAGAAGCAATTCTTGCTTTGATTTCGTCCGAAGAACCAGCGCCTTCTACGATAATGGTATTTTCTTTGTCAACCTTAACCTGCTTAGCCTTACCGAGCATATCAAAGGTAACGTCCTTGAGTTCAAGTCCGGTTTCTTCGCTGATAACGGTACCACCGGTGAGGATTGCGATATCCTTGAGCATATCCTTACGGCGATCGCCAAATCCAGGAGCCTTAACCGCAACGCAGTTGAAAGTTCCGCGGAGCTTGTTTACTACGAGAGTAGCGAGTGGTTCGCTTTCGATATCGTCTGCGATAATGAGGAGCTTGGAGGAGGTGTTTACAACCTGTTCCAAAACAGGGAGAATTTCCTGGATGTTGGAAATCTTCTTGTCGGTGATGAGAATTACAGGATTGTCGAGAACTGCCTCCATCTTGTCGGAGTTGGTAACCATATAAGCCGAAGCGTAACCTCTGTCGAACTGCATACCTTCTACGATGGAGAGGTTGGTGTCCATGGTCTTGCTTTCTTCTACGGTAATAACGCCGTCCTTGCCAACCTTTTCCATAGCGTCAGCGATCAACGCGCCAACGGTTTCGTCACCAGCGGAAATGCTAGCAACCTGCATAATAGCGGTTTTGGTTTCTACTTCCTTGCTGATGCTCTTGAGATACTCAACGGTAGCTGCGGTAGCCGAAGCAATACCCTTTTTGATGATGATAGGGTTAGCGCCTGCGGCGATGTTCTTGAGACCGTCTCTGATAATAGCCTGAGCCAAAACGCAAGCGGTGGTAGTTCCGTCACCGGCAACGTCGTTGGTTTTGGTAGAAACTTCTTTTACGAGCTGAGCGCCCATGTTTTCAAAAGCGTCCTCGAGTTCGATTTCCTTAGCGATGGTAACACCGTCGTTGGTGATGAGCGGAGCACCGAACTTTTTGCCGAGAACAACGTTACGGCCCTTAGGTCCAAGGGTAATTTTTACGGTATCAGCGAGAATATTAACGCCACTTTCAAGCGCCTTTCTTGCTTCTTCGCCGGTCTTAATCTGTTTTGCCATAATAATTGAATTCCTCCTTATTCAAGTATAGCGAGAACGTCGCTTTGTCTCATGATGGTAACTTCTTGTCCGTCAATTTTGAATTCACTGCCGGCATACTTAGAGTAGAGAACTTTGTCGCCAACCTTAACTACCATCTTAACTTCGTTTCCGTCTATAACTCCACCAGGGCCAACGGCAATAATCTCAGCCATTTGAGGCTTTTCCTGGTCTTTAGCGAGCAATACGATACCACTTTTGGTGGTTTCTTCACTTTCTACCTTTTTGACTACAACTTTATCAAACAAAGGTTTAATATTCATTGAACTATCCTCCTAACTTTATATATATATGGTGTCGAGGCTAATTATATAACATTTTTTGGTTAAGGTCAAATAATTATAGGGGGACTATGACATAAAATAGCAAAAATAACTTGCAAATTTTGCTGTATTTTGCTATAATATTCTAAAATTCATATCTAAGGTAATAAAAAGTTTTTTTTGATACAAAAGGAGTTTAGCGATGGTTAATTCTACTGCAAAATGGGACAAAAGATTTATGGAGGCGGCGCAGCTTGTTTCTACTTGGTCGAGCTGTTATCAGGAAAACCGTCAGGTGGGCGCGGTTATCGTAAAGGAAAAACGAATAGTTGCTACCGGATACAACGGTGCCAGCGCGGGAATAACCAGCTGTAAGGAAAAAGGCGAGTGTATGCGTAGAAAATTGGGAATTGCCAGCGGAACTCGTCACGAGCTTTGTTACGCTACCCATGCCGAGCAAAACGCAATAGTTCAGGCTGCGAGACTGGGTATTTCCATTGACGGTGCGACTCTTTACTGCACGCACCAGCCCTGCGTAATTTGCGCAAAAATTATTATCAACGCAGGCATCAAGCGTATCGTTTTCAAAGACGGATATCCTGACGAATTTGCGGTTCAGCTTCTCAGTGAGGCGCAGGTGGAGCTCGTTCAATATCAAGATTGATTAATATTTGACTGAACTAATTTTGAATAAAAACGAAAGGACAGACACTTTTTGTGTTTGTCCTTTTTTTGTTTGTATCGACATATCAAAAACACATTATGTAATGATTGTGCGTATACGTATGCGATTTTTAGTGACTAAAAGTAGTGCTTGCAGTCAAGATATTGCCTTACGCCCTCGAGTGCTTCGCCGAAGCGCTGGAAATGTACGATTTCTCGCTCACGCAAAAATTTGAGTGGCTCTAATACGTCCGGGTCGTCTATCATATTGATAAGATATTCATAAGTAGAGCGTGCCTTTTGTTCTGCCCCCATATCTTCATAAAGGTCTGTGATAGGGTCACCCTTGGATTGAATAGACGCGGCGTTAAATGGTATACCGCCAGCGTTTTGCGGATAAATACCGAGCCCGTGCTCAACGTAAAATGCTTCGTATCCGCCTGCTTTAATTTCTTCTGGAGTACAGCCTCTGGTGAGCTGCTGAACCATAGCGCCGATAATCTCAAAGTGAGCGAGCTCCTCGGTACCGATATCGGTAAGTATGGCTTTAGCCTCTGGAGTAACCGTAACGTAGCGCTGACTAAGATATCGTAGTGATGCGCCCAGCTCGCCGTCGGGACCGCCGTACTGAGTAATGATAAGCTTTGCCATAGCCGGATCTTTTCTTGCAATTTTTACAGGAAATTCCAATTTCTTTTCATAAATCCACATTAGTTGTTACCCTCCGCATAAAATTCGTATTCCCAAGGCCAAGGCTGGTCAATCCAGTCTGACTTTTCGTCGTTTAGAAAGCTGACGAAATTAAAAAGCGGGCCGTAATTTTTTTCGTATTCAGCGCCCACAAAGCTCAGCTCCTTGACGGTTTTGTTGTACTCGGCAATGGCGTGGGTACAAGTTGGGTGAGTGTCTATGTAAAGCAAAAGGTCCACGGCATAAAACTCAAGTTCGGTAAGTTTTTTTAATAAAGCGTTCATTTTCTCCTCCTAAAAATTACTTTTTCTTTTTGTAAGGCATTTCGAGCTGTTCAAAAATAGTGCCTGCGCAAAGTGCCTGCTGTGGGGAGAACAAGGCTTCGAACCTTTGGGGCGGAACGTATGCTTGCGCAAGTCTCATTCCGTCCATTTGCATTGACTCGCATTGTCTTTCACAATTGCGATGAGTTTGAAAATAATTTAACAAAATATGTAATCCTCCTTGGTTTTGTTTACTACCATAGTATTCTCCAAAGCAGTGGCAGGTTAATCAGAATAAAAAAATTTATTGTAAAATTTTATTTTCAAGGATAGGGTGTGGCAAAATTTGTAAAAACGGACAAAATATTTTTGATTATTTTGTATAAAATGCAAACGTAAAAACGAAACTAAAAGCAAAGGAGGTGCGTTATGATTATAGCAAACATCATTGCTTTTATCGTGCTCGTGATTGGTGGACTCAACTGGGGTTTGGTGGGCATATTCAAATGGAATTTGGTAGAAGCAATATTCGGTGGATTCAATGCCGGCTCGATAATCGTGTACATTTTGGTTGCGCTCGCAGCGATTTGGCTGATTATCGCAGCGGTAACGGAAGGAAGAATAAAATTTCACGAATAATCCGATTAAAAAATTACATTGACAAAAAGCTAAAAAAGCCGAGGCACAGCAGCCTTGGTTTTTTTACTAAAAAAGAAAGATTTTGGCGCAAAACAATTTCACATTTTTCTTGGTTTGTGCTATAATGTATTTAAATTTTTTTTATTAAGGTTTAGTGGCAATTCTCGATTGATTTTGGACGCAAAACAACTGCAATTCTAGTGGCCACAGCCTTTTACAAACCGAAACTTATTCAACGGAGGAAAAAATGGCGCGAGATTATAAAGCCGAAGACATTAGAGTCTTGGAGGGACTGGATGCCGTAAGACTTAGACCCGGAATGTATATCGGTACTACCGGTATAAAAGGTTTGCACCATATTCTTTGGGAAATAGTAGACAATAGTATCGACGAGGTTGCCAACGGATACGGCGATACGATAGAAATAAAGCTTTACGAGGACGGCACTGCTTCCGTAGAGGACAACGGCAGAGGAATCCCCGTAGATATTCACCCAAAACTCAACGTCAGCGCGGTAGAGGTAGTATTTACCCAGCTTCACGCAGGCGGAAAGTTTGACAACGAAAACTACGCGCATTCAGGCGGATTGCACGGCGTGGGCGCTTCGGTCACAAACGCGCTCAGTCGCAACCTTACGGTAGAGGTGTACAAAAACGGTACGACTTATCGCATGGAATTCGAGAGCAAGGAAGTGAATGGCGAGGTAAAGGGTGGCGTACCAAAATATCACCTTATCGACACGGGCGCAAAGACGAAAAAGCACGGAACTTTTATCCGTTTTATGCCGGACGACAGGATTTTCGAGAGCATTAACTTTAATCTTGATACGATAACCAAGCGCATCCGCGAGCTAGCCTTTTTGAACAAGGGCATTATAATAGCCGTGACCGATATGCGCAACGAAAACCCTATAAGACGAGAATATAGATACGAGGGCGGTATAATGGACTTTGTCCGTTATCTCAACGAAACACGTACCCCGTGCTTTGCAGAGCCAGTATATCTCAGCGGTGAGCACAACGGAATTTTTGCAGAGTTGTCCTTTCAGTATACCGATGCTTATACGGACAACGTTTTTTCGTACGTAAACAATATTCCAACTACAGAGGGCGGCACGCACGAAACGGGATTCAAAACTGCACTAACCAAAGTTATGAACGACTTTGCTCGCAAAAATAATATTCTCAAAGAAAAAGATGAAAATCTCAAGGGCGACGATTATCTCGAGGGCTTAACTGCGGTGCTGAGTGTCAAAATGAAGAACGTTCAGTTCGAGGGACAGACCAAGACCAAGTTGGGCAACCCCGACGCAAAGACGGCTATCGAGCATATCGTTCACGAGCATTTGAGTAAGTTTTTTGAAAGTCCAAAAAGCAAGAGCGTGGGCGACGCTATTATGAAAAAGGCTGTTATGGCGGCAAAGGTGCGTGAGGACGCGCGCAAGGCAAAGGAACTTAGCCGTCAAAAGAACAGTATCGAAAACTTTAATCTCGTGGGCAAGCTTTCTAACTGCAGCGGAAAAAAGCCTGAGCTTAACGAGTTGTTTATCGTAGAGGGTGACAGCGCGGGCGGTACTGCAAAACAGGCGCGTAACCGTGCGTTTCAGGCAATTTTGCCTCTTCGTGGCAAGCCTCTCAACGCCGAAAAGAAGCGTATCGATCAGGTTTTGTCCAACGAAGAAATCCGTACCATTATTTCCGCGTTGGGAGCAGGTATAACGGACGACTTCAACGTAGACGATCTCAAATACCACAAGGTAATTATTCTTTCTGATGCGGATCAAGACGGTGCGCACATAAGAGCAATATTGCTAACTTTTTTCTTCCGCTACATGAAGGATCTCATCACCAACGGCCACGTTTATATAGGTATGCCGCCGCTTTACAAGGTGTACAAAAAAGACCACGTGGTTTACGCTTACGACGACAACGAATTGGAAAAAGCCAAGCAAGAAATAGGCAAAGGATTTGAAATTCAGCGTTACAAGGGCTTGGGCGAAATGAACGCCGAGCAGCTTTGGGATACGACCATGAACCCGGCGGGCAGAACGCTAATTCAGGTTTCGATAGAAGACGCGGCAGAGGCGGAAAAACTCGTTTCGGTGCTTATGGGCGACGCAATCGAACTTCGCAAAAAGTACATTATCGAAAACGCCAACTTCAACCGCGAAGACTCCTTCAAGGTAAATTAGGAGGGGAATTATGGAAAACAACAATACCAAAATTATAAATAAAACCATGGAAGAGGTAATGCACGAATCCATGATTCCGTACTCCGAGTACGTAATTCTGGACCGCGCGCTACCGAGAGTTGAGGACGGACTAAAGCCCGTTCAAAGACGAGTGCTGTATTCTATGTATGGCTTGGGACTTACTCCCGACAAGCCTTACAAAAAATGTGCGCGTATCGTCGGTGAGTGTCTTGGTAAATACCACCCTCACGGCGATACCTCGGTCTATCAGGCTATGGTTAGACTTGCACAGCCGTTTAATATGGGCTCGGTGCTGGTGGACGGTCACGGAAACTTTGGTTCGATAGACGGCGACGGCGCTGCGGCAATGCGTTATACCGAGGCGCGTATGGCTCCGCTTGCGCTGGAGCTTTTGCGTGATCTGGAAAAAGAAACCGTGCGTTGGAGTCCAAACTTTGACGACAGTGCCATTGAACCGGACTTTTTGCCGGGAAGATTCCCCAACCTTTTGGTAAACGGAGCCAGCGGAATAGCAGTAGGACTAGCCACTAACATCCCACCACACAACCTTTGCGAAGCAATCGACGGCGTGGTTGCGTATATCGACAACCCTCGCATCAAACTCAGCGAGCTTATGAAAATTATTCCGGGCCCCGATTTTCCGAGTGGCGGAAAAATCATAAAGGGAGAGCTGGAAAAAGCATACGAAACGGGCAAGGGCAAGATTCAAATAAGAGCCACCGTTCATATCGAAGGGGTTAAGGGTGAGAAGCAGGCGATTATTATCGAGGAACTTCCATACCAGGTCAACAAATCCGCATTGCTCGAAAACATAAGCAAGCTTCGTGACGAGAAAAAGGGAATTCTCCTTAATATTGCAGACATTACCGACGAATCCGACCGAAACGGCATGCGCGCGGTAATTAAAATCAAAAAAGAGGGCGATGCCGAGCAGATTCTCAATATGCTTTTCAAAAGTACTAATCTCGAGGTCAGCTACGGTATCAATATGGTAGCAATAGCTGATGGAAAACCACAGCAAATGGGCCTTTTGGACATAATTGCCTATTACGTTGACTACCAGCGTAGCGTTATTTATCGCCGTACAAAGTACGAGCTTGACCAAGCCAAAGAGCGTGCACATATTTTGGAGGGACTGGTTATTGCCGTGCGCAACATTGACGAGGTAGTTGCCATCATCAAGTCCAGTAAAAACACCACCGAGGCAAAAGAAAGATTACGCGCAAGGTTCAAGCTCAGCGAAAGACAGGCACAGGCAATAATTGATCTTCGTCTTGGACGACTCACTAGCCTGGAAATTTATAAGCTGGAAAAAGAGCTCGAGGAGTTGTACGAACTCATCAAACGACTTACGGCAATTCTCGGTGCCAAAAAACTGCAAATGGATTTGGTAAAAACCGAGCTTCTCGCCATTAAAAAACAGTATAAAACTGCTCGTCGAAGCAAGGTTCTCGGCAGTATAGAAGAATACAAAATCGAAAAAGACGAGCAAAAGACGGAGGAGCAGTACATAGTCGTAACCAACGCTCACGGCGATATCAAAAAGATGGCGACCAAGAGCTTTTCTATGGCAGCTCGCGAGTTTACCGATAATTCTACCCGCAATGAAATTTGCAACAATATCGTCAAGGTGGCAAAGGAGCAGCGTGCTTGTTGCTTTACAAATCTAGGTAATTGCTACAAGCTGGATTTGGAGGATATTCCTGACGGAAAGTGGAAGGAAAAAGCACCTAAGCTCAACACCGTTATCAAGGGATTGAGCGAGGGCGAGCGCATAATATTTATTCAGCCTATGGGCGAAACCACTCCAAAGGGTGATTTGCTGTTCTACACCAAGGACGGTATGGTCAAGCGTTCGCCGTGGACAGAGTACGCTGTGGTTAAATCCTCGTACCAGGCAATCAAGCTCAAAGAGGGTGACGAAGTTATAGGTATGGAGCATTTCAAAGAGGGCAGTACTCTTGCGTTCATCACCAAGGGCGGAATGTGCCTCAACGCCGATATGAGCGATATTCCTGCGCAGGGAAGAATTTCGGCGGGAGTCAAGGGAATTAAACTTATTGAGGGTGACAAGTGTATTTTTGCCGGTCAAGTTGCGCAAAACGGCGAATTTGCGGTGATTACCGATCGTGGCTATGCAAAACGCGTTCAGTCCGCTAATATCGAGCCGATAGGACGATACAGCAAGGGCGTAAAGATTATTGACTTTAAGTCCGTCAACGGTAGTGAGCTGATATACGGCGGATTCGTTACTGAGCCTAAACAAATTGTCGTTGAGCTTGACGAAGAATATTTGATGTGCTTTACCACCGACAACTTTAACATTGAATCCCGTACTCACTCGGGTAAACCGCTGGTAAAGGGCAGAGCGACGCTTACCGCTGTGCTCATTTACAACGACGAGATGACCAACTAACGTAGTGTCCTAATAAATTGAGATTAACCGCTTTTGGAATTGTTCCAAGAGCGGTTTGTTTTTTTGGCGAATTTTTGTCCAAATTCACGTTGTCATATTTCCGTTTCAATCATATTACAAGGGCGATTTTCATATATTCTATTAACGGTTTTTTGCAAGGAGAAAATATGAAAAGAGAAAATTTTGCCACAAAAACTGCTTTTATGTTGGCGATAACCTTTGTAGTGCTTTTGGGACTAGTGGTAGGGTGCAGCGAAAAAAAGCATCCCAAAACCACGTACGAAATCACCGCTGAGTTAGATGAAAAAACTATGACGGTAAGCGGAGAGATTCAAGTTAATTACTACAACGGCGCGGAGAGTAGTCTGGATGAAGTAAAGTTTCATTTGTACCCAAACGCCTACAAAATGGGCTCGTTTCCCATTCCCTCCGACCAGCTCGCTTTGACCTTTCCAAACGGTATAAACGAGGGAGGAATTAAGATTTCGTCGGTTAGCGTGGACGGAAGAAAAGTGGAGTGCGAGGGCGCTGACAAGCAGGTTCTCAGCGTGCCTGCCTTTGTCGAACCGCTGGGCGAAACGGAGATACAAATGGACTTTGTTCTAAAGCTTCCAAACTGCACTCATAGGCTTGGATTTTGGGAGGAAAACGTCAACCTCGGCAACTGGTTTCCGATAGTCTGCATTTACAAAAATGGTCAGTGGGACGAGCATACGTATAGCGTTTTTGGTGACCCTTTTTACTCAGAGTGTGCTGATTATAGCGTTAATTTTACATTTCCTGATGGGTACGAATTCGCCGCTACGGGCAACGCAAAAGTGCGCGGTAACACGGCAAAGGTTACGGCAAAAAACGTGCGTGATTTTGCCGTATGTCTTACCAAAAACAAAGAATATTCCACCACCGAAAGCGGTATAAAAATTAAATACTACGGCGCTGACGGAGAAAATAAATTTCTCGATACGGCGGTGCAAGCGGTAAATACTTTTTCCAAGCTTTTCGGCAAATATCCCTACGACTTTTTGTCCGTCGTAAAGACATCGTTTTTTACCGGCGGTATGGAGTATCCGGGGCTCATTTACGTTTCTGATACTCTTTCGGAATCGCTCACTCACGAAGTTATAGTTCACGAAATTGCACACCAGTGGTGGTACAGCGCGGTAGGTAACGACCAAGTAAACGAAGCGTGGTTAGACGAGGGGCTTACCGAATTTTCTACGACGCTGTTTTATCAGCATAATCCTGATTATGGCGTGACTAGAACTGCTAGAGTAGCTGATGCAATTACTTCATATATGTTGTACCGCGAATCGCATTTGGCGGGTGGTGACGAAAGGATTGCTCGCAATCTCTCGGAGTTTAGGAGCAATCTTGAATATACCTATATGACCTACGTCAAGGCAGGGCTTATGTTTGAGAGTGTGTGCAATCTAATAGGGGACGATTCTTTCATCAAGGGGCTAAAATCTTACTACAAAGCCCATAAATTTTCGTTGGCAACTGCAGACGATTTGATAGGCTGTATGGAACGTGCTAGTAAAAAGTCGCTAAAAGGCATCTTTTCGGCTTGGCTGGACGGACAAGTAAAGATGTACTAGTACATTGTGAATAGAGTGGAGAAAGTTATCAACTTATCCACAACGCTTGTGGATAAAACGGAGGAATAATGTTCGTAACAGTAAAAAAGCGCGCGATTTTGCTTGTTTTGTCGATAATAATTGCTGTTTTTGGCGTAATTTTTATAAAAAATCGTCAGCCCGTCCAAAGTTACGTTTTGGGCAAAACCGTCGTTATCGACGCGGGGCACGGTGGAATTGACGGTGGAGTAACGGGAGTCAACACAGGGATAAAGGAGAGCGAAATAAATCTTGCCGTGGCTAAGTGCCTCAAGTCCTTTTTGGTGTACGCGGGTTACAAGGTGGTGCTGACTCGTAGCGGAGAGGATAGTCTAAAACGCGGAAAGCTTAAGGACATGGAGGCGCGTGCGGAGGTAATAAAAAAGGCAAACGCCGATTTGGTGGTCAGTATTCACCAAAACGATTATCCGCTTAATTCCGTCAAAGGTGCGCAGGTTTTTTATGCGCCAAACGGAGAGTGCCGCGAAATAGCCTCTGTAATGCAAAAGGCGTTAAACGAAAGGCTGAGCTCAACACGCAAGGAGGCGACGGGAGATTATTACATAATTCAATGCTCGTCCGTGCCGTCGATTCTCATTGAATGTGGATTTTTGTCCAATCCTACCGAGGAGTCAAAGCTAATTACGGCAGAGTATCAGCAAAAGGTTGCCTACGCCATTTTTTGCGGCATAAATCAAATTATGGATATAGATTCAATTATGAATCGAAGTGTATAAAGCATTATTTAAAGCGCTTGAAAAATTCATAACAAAAAACATAAACTCAGTATCGAAAAATTTAACTTTTAGCATTATTTTTCGTCTTTTGGCGATATTTTCTTGTCATACAGCAAAAAATATATTATAATATACTAAACTAAGTTTTTCGTGTGAGCGGAAACTTATCGTAAATCTACTACAAGGAGAAACTGCTATGTTGTTTTCGATAGGTGTTGGCGCAATAATAGGTATTGCAATCGGCGTTTTGGTTCTTATTCTCGTGATTGCTCTCGTCAGCTGGGGAATCAAGACCTACAACCGCATTATTAGGCTCAGGAATAATGTGGAAGAAAGCTTTTCGACTATGGACGTGTATCTAAAAAAGCGTTGGGATTTGATTCCTAACCTCGTTGAAACAGTAAAAGGCTATGCTAATCACGAAAATAAAACGCTCGAAGCTGTGATTTCTGCAAGAAATATGGCGGTTGGCGCTAAAAACGCGCAAGAAAAGATTTCGGCTGAAAACGCATTGACCGGTACTCTTAAGTCGTTGTTTGCTGTTTCAGAAAGTTATCCTAACCTCAAAGCAGACGCACAGTTTTTAAGATTGCAAAACCAGCTTAATGAGTTGGAAAATGAAATAGCGCAATCTCGTAAGTACTATAATGCCAAAGTTAAGGCCTTCAATACTATGCTCGAGATTTTTCCATCCAGTATTATTGCAGGATTTATGAAGCAAGAAAAGAAGCCTTTCTTCGAGATTTCCGACGAAGCGCACAGAGAAAACGTAAAAATAAGCTTTTGATAAAAGAGCGGTGCATACCGCTTTTTTGCATATTAAACGTTGTATTAGCAGTATAAAACAATGCGTGTGTCGTGCCTAAAAACGGAGGAAAGATGAAGAAAAAATTTCTTATAGTGCTCACAATTTTCATATCACTCTTTATGCTTACCTCGTGTAGTAGCGACAGCAATCCGTACGATTCCAATAACGTTTCGTACGAGCACGAATATGCTATAACTTCTTTGAGTGTAGACGTCAAGGTCAACAAGGATCGTAGCGCAAGAGTTACCGAGAAATATGAGGTTTATTATAAGGTCAGAAGTTTGGGAATAAGCCGTTATCTCCCGTACAAAAACGGTGAACTTTATCGTGATATCGAGGTCAAGGGTGACGTGTGGTTTTTGACTGACGAGGGGAGCTATTTTGCGGTCAATACCGGTGCTAGAGATTATTCGGGAAATTCCTATTCGGCAGGATCTCACAAAAAATATGAAATTAGTTATACGATAATTCCACCGGCAAAAACGCGCAATGCTACCAACTACTACATGAACGTAGTAGGTCACGGCTGGAGCACCTCCCAAAGCAACGTTAGCATAACCATGGAGTTTCCGTATAAGATAAAGTCTGCTATCGCGTACTATGGTGGATATGGTTCTACCAATTCCGTAAGCCCATCAAGTGGTACGGGGGCATCCCAAGTTAATCTTTTGGTTAGCGAAGATTCCTTGACTATCACCGCCAAAAAGTTGGGCGCGTACGAGGGAATTACTGTAAAGGCTGATTTTGGCAAAAGATTCGGTGTTTATATCGACTACGTTTCACTTGTCATAATAATTTTATTGCTGATAGTACTAGTAGTCGTAATATTTCTCAAGACACACAAGTTTACCGACAACCCAATAACTCCGGTAGTTAATTTTTATCCGCCAAAAAAAGACGGTAGACCGCTAACGCCTGCCGAGGCAGGATATCTCGTGGACGGAAACTCGGACGACGAGGATATTACTTCTATGGTGTTCTATTTTGCATCAAAAGGGTATCTGAAAATCAAAAACGAGGGTGGAGAAACCAAGATTTTGAGATTGGTCAACGCTTTGCCTTCTACCGAGCCTGAACACAGCGAAACTATTTTTAACGGTTTGTTCGTTTCGGGCAGTGAAGTTACGGTAGAGGACTTGAGTGAAAAATTCTATGTTACGCTTTACAAGGCAAAAGTGTCCGTAAGTAAAGATTATAAGGGCAAATTGTTCAAAAACCGCACTAAAGGCTGGGTAATAGCGGTGGTGGCGGCAATAGCGTCGGTGCTGTCTGCATTTGTAATGTTATGGTCGCTTGCGTTCCGTTTGGAAGGAATATTGATATGCGGTGCGGTTGCTCCGTTGGTGTCTTTTGTGCTTGTGCGAGTTGCTGTGATGAAAAAGCACAAGTTGACTGCAAAGGCATACAAAAAGTCGCTGGGCATGGCACTAGTCGTAGGGATTGCTATTTCTATGGTTGCAGCGTTGTTCGTCCTCAACGGAATTACCTACTATTATATTAGAGTGTTGATTTACGCTATACCTATGCTTATAGGATTTTTTGCGGGATTCTGTTTGCTCCGTACCGATTTTTACACCGAAGAACTCAATCAGCTTTTGGGATTTAAAGACTTCTTGCAGTGTGCCGAAAAAGATCGACTAGAGATGCTTATCGAGGATAATCCAGAATATTATTACGATATTTTGCCATACGCAAACGTTTTGGGAGTATCGGATAAGTGGATGGAAAAGTTTGAAGGGCTTGCAGTTCAGCCACCATCGTATTACGAGTACTCCGATCCGTTATTTGATATTATGTTGTTTAACACCTTTTATCGAACGAGTTTTGCGTCTATCAGAACTGCAGCGCGCGTACGTCCTAGCAACGGTATGAGTAGTGGTGGCTTTGGTGGCGGAGGCTTCGGCGGTGGCGGAGGCGGATTTAGCGGCGGTGGCTTCGGCGGCGGTGGCGGCGGAAGACGCTAAGTACAAAAACTTAGATAGTCTTTTTATCAATATAAAACTAAAGTTAGTTGCAAAAAAGCGATAAAATGGTGCTGAAAATAATTTATTAAGCGAACGGGAGAGATTTATGTTACGACTACTTACCGCAGGCGAAAGTCACGGCAAGCAACTCACAATGATTTTGGAGGGACTGCCGCGCGGACTCAAAATCGATAAGGATTTTTTGGAGCAACAGCTATTTTACCGAAGAAACGTTGCTGGCAGAAGTGAAAGACAAAAGAAAGAAGTAGATAGCGTTCAAATTTTATCAGGCGTTCTTGATGGAGTTACCACGGCAGCACCACTTACCTTGGTTATCGAGAACGTTATGGCGGAGCAAAAACCGCCGCTTTACAATCTCCGTCCAGGACACGCGGACTACGCGGGCGTAGTCAAATATGGGCTTAGCGACGCGCGCATCGTGTCCGAGAGGGCCAGCGCAAGAGAAACCGTACTGCGAACGGCAGCAGGCGCGATTGCGCAAATGATTTTGAAAGAAGTTTTCGTAGACGTACTGGGTTATAACTGCGGAATCGAGGGCGAAACGTACAAGGCTCCGCAAAAAGAAAAATGGGATTTGGTAAAAAAGAACCCGTACAGATGCTTGCCTGAGGATGCTGAAATGGCGCAGGCGCGAATCAATCTCGCCGCTGCCAAGGGTGATTCGGTGGGTGGCAAGGTGGAGGTTATAATCAAGGGACTTCCGGCAGGATTCGGCGACTACAACCATTACGACAAAAAACTTGATGCAAAACTCGCTTATGCTGCTATGAGTGTGCAAACGGTCAAGGCTGTGGAGATAGGCTTGGGACGTGGGTACGAAATTATAGCCGGCAGCAAAGCGCACGACGCTATACAGATGGTGATGGGGAAAATTATCCGCACCTCCAACAATGCGGGAGGAATCGAGGGCGGAGTGAGCAATGGCGAGGATATAGTAGTCAGATGCACCGTCAAGCCTATACCGACGATAGCATCGGCGCTGGACAGCGTAAATATTGCCACTCTTACCAACGAAAAGGGCGCGTACGAGCGGAGTGACGTGTGCGCAGTACCTGCCGCTTCGGTAATATTAGAAAATATTTTGGCGTTCGCGGTTGTTAATGAGATTTTGGAAAATATTGGTGGCGACACTATGGATGAAATTGTTACTAGATTTATGATAAAGAGAGGTAAAAACGTATGACCGATTACAAAAGCATGGAAGAATTAAAAGAATTTTTGCACGATAGCGCGCTTGTTATTACGGGCAAAAAAATTTATGGGCTTTACAAGGACATTTTTCCGGAAAACACCCTGATTTTGCCTGTAGGCGAAAACGCTAAGACGTTGACTGTGGTTAAAAAGATTTTGGAAGAAATGCACACCCGCGGTCTTAACGTAAGCGATACCGTAGTTGCTGTAGGTGGTGGAGCAATAGGCGACACAGTGGGATTTGCCGCATCGATTTATCACCGCGGTATGCCGTGGATAAACGTTCCTACTACGCTTCTTTCGCTTTGTGATAGCTCAGTGGGCGGAAAAACTTCGGTCAACTTTATGGGTTGCAAAAACGTAATCGGAAGCTTTTGGAATCCTACCAAAAGAATCGTATGTAAGAAATTTTTAAATACGTTGTCCAAAAAACAGCTCGCTTCGGGTCTTGGCGAGATTATCAAGACTTCATTTTTGAACGCTGATTTTTACGGCTACGTAAAGAACACCTACAAGCTTTACGAGTATGACAAGCAGGCTTTGTTTGCAGCGGCAATCGAAGCTTCGCGTATCAAGGCAAAAATCGTAGCCAAGGATTTCCGTTGCGAAAGCATCCGCAACAACCTCAATATCGGTCACACTATCGGTCACGCGCTGGAGGCAGCGTACAAGTATGAGCACGGAATTGCGGTTTGTATGGGAATCCAAATTGCGATGGAGATGTTCAAAGACAGCATTGAGCGCGGATTTTTGGAGGAAGCTCGCGTAATGTGCAGACGCCTTGCAAAAATACCAAATTTTTCGGCTGACAAACTCATAACTTTCCTCCGCGCAGACAAAAAGAACCGCAACGGCGATATCGTTTTGCTTTTGCCGGTTCGCCCAGGTGATACGATTCCTGTTAACCTAAAGGAAGAAAAGTTTTACGCGCTCTTGCAAAAGCTCGAAGAAGAACTCAAAGCATAAATACATAGCCAAAAAATGCGGTTTCGTGGGGAATTTTGTTCTGCGGAATCGCATTTTGTTGAGTGGAAAGTTTCGTGTTTATTAAATGCGCAGCTAATAACGAAAAGTAACGCCAGTTATAACGAATAAAAGTGCAATAATAACGAAAAAATTTATAGCAACACAACGGAGAAAATTTTGAAAATTCGCCCGCTAAAAAGATTCAAAAGAATAATGACCGTACCGCCGGACAAGAGCATTACTCACCGAGCGTTGATTTTTGGTGCGTTGGCAAAGGGAAAAACGGTGATAAAAAATCCGCTAGCGTCGCTGGACACGCTTTCTACCGTGGATTGTATTACCAAGCTCGGCGCTGAGGTCAAACTAGGCAACGAGTGGACGGTAAAGGGCGGTAAGCTTTTTGGCACTAGCCTAGACTGCGGAAATTCGGGCACGACGATGCGACTGCTTATGGGCGTTGCTGCAGGATTGGCGCAGACCACCACGTTTACTGGTGACAAATCGCTAAAAAGCCGACCTATGGACCGAATAACAAAGCCGCTTTCGCTTATGGGCGCAAAGTGCGAGGGCTACAAGATAACGGGTGGAGAATTGCACGCGATAGACTACGAAATTCCTATTCCTTCCGCGCAAATAAAGAGTGCCGTTATTTTGGCGGCGCTAAGTGCCGAGGGGGAAACCGTGCTGCGTGGTAGAACTAATAGCCGTGCGCACACCGAGGTTATGCTCAAAAAAATGGGCGCGCAAATTGCCACCCAAAACGGAGTTATTAAAATCAAAAAATCTACGCTTCAACCCACCGAATTTCTCGTGGGCGGCGATCCTTCGTCGGCGGCTTACGCTACGGCGTTGGCATTGCTTGTTCCCGACGGATACGCTTATATAAGAGGAGTGGAGTGTAGCTACGAGCGTATGGGGTTTTATCGAAAATTGATAGAGGCAGGCGCGGAAATTTCGATAGACGAAACCGAAGACAACGTCGCAAATATAGGGGTACGATATTCGAAAATTTTGCCATTTACCGTGAGTGAGACTGAGATTCCGTACCTTATTGACGAGATACCTTTGCTAGCGCTGGTGGCTTGTTTTGCGCGCGGCGAGTCGGTAATAGCAGGGGCGGGAGAGCTTAAAGTAAAGGAGAGCAACCGCCTAGTTGAAACGGCAAAGCTCATAAAGTCGCTGGGCGGAGAGATATTGCTGGATGGAGATAAAATAAGAATTTTGGGCAAAGGCAATCTGCAGGGCGGAGGAGCGTACGAAGGCAACGATCATCGCATGGTTATGACCGCAGCGGTTGGGTGCGCAGTTTCGCAAAAGGAGGGAATTGTCGCTCATCCCGAGTGTGTGGAAATTAGTTTTCCGGGATTTTTCGAGCTGTTTGAGTAATTCGTCGACAGAGAAAGTGGCGGATTTTGTTAGAGTTTAAGGAGTGAAATTTGGATAAGAAAAAGAAATTTTGTCTGGTTGGCAAAGGAATAAGCTATTCGCTTTCGCCAAAAATTCACAGGCAAATATACGATATTTTGGGCGCAAACGCTGAATACGTTATCGAGGACGTTGGGGAGTGCGAAATTCCGCGCGTAATTGCCGAGTATGACGGGTTTAACGTAACAAAGCCTTATAAGCTGGCGGTGCGAAAGTACCTGGATAGCGCCGTAGAGTCGGTCAACACTGTGACCAAGCAGGATGGGAAAGCAATAGGCTTTTCCACGGACGGCGACGGGTTTATACGCGCACTGAAAAAGACGGGTGGCGACGGGTATTCTCACTACGCGGTGGTGGGAAGCGGTGGCGCTGCGCTTGCCGTAATAAACGCGCTAAAAAGCATGGGCAAAACACCGAATGTGTTTGCACGAAACCAAGTTGCGCTTGAAAAAATTTGCGATATGACCGCTTGCAAAAAAGGTGAAAATTACTCGCCCCAAGCGGTGATTTACTGTGCGTCGGGCGGGGAGTATTTGCCGTTTGATACAAAAAATACCGAGTACCTTATGGATTTGCGCTACGACGGCAGCGAAATTAGCTTGGACGGAGCGGTTTCGGTTAACGGATTGCGCATGCTGGTTAGTCAAGCGGTTTTGTCGGCGGAGAAATTTTTGTCTGTAAATTTGGACGAAAAACGGATTGACGAAATCGTCGATATTATATATAATAGTTTGTGCAAGTATAAAAAATAACTTTGTGTGGCGTTTTGTCGCTGGTGGCAAAATGTTATTAAAATTTTGGTATAATTTGATGAAAATTCTAATTGTTAACGGCGTTAATATCGAGAGAATAGGCAGTAGAGAAAAGGCTATTTACGGCGAGCAGTCCTACGCTGAGATGATGGATGAGCTAAGTGTGTTTGCAAAAAAGCGAGGCGCAGAAGTGGAAGTTTTTCAATCCGACCTAGAAGGCGAGCTCGTGGAGCGAATTTGTAACACAGACTACGACGCGCTGGTGCTCAACGCGGGCGCGTACACTCACACTTCTGTGGCGATAACCGACGCACTTCGCTACGTTACATTGCCGAAAATTGAGGTACATATCAGTAACTTGTTTGGACGTGAGGACTACCGAAAAATTCTTACCGGTGGCGCGACAGACGGCGTTATTGCAGGATTTGGTATTAATTCATATAAATTGGCTATTATAAAACTTACGGAGGAATTATGAGAAATATCGCATTTATCGGAATGATGGGCACGGGTAAAACTATCACCGCGGTAGCGCTTGGCGAAAGATTGGGTATGTGTGTAGCCGACGCGGACAATATGGTTGTGGCGAGAGTGGGAATGACTATATCCCAAGCCTTTATTACCTTTGGCGAAAAAACTTTTCGCAGCTTTGAGCACAGCGTGCTTTGTGAACTTTGTTGGCAAAAAAATCTCATAATAAGCTGTGGTGGTGGAGCGCCTTTGTATGAAAAAAATATGGAGATGCTCAAGGATTATATAAAAATTCAACTCACTTGTGATGCGGAAGAAATTTACAACCGTACCAAGGACGATATTACCAGACCGCTTCTCAAAGATAACAGCCCTGAAACAATAAAGGCAATATACGAGCAAAGAAAGGAAATTTACGATTCTTATGCCGATATCACTGTGGACACCACAGGCAAAATGCCGGACGTGATCGTAGATGAAATTGTCGAAAAGCTAAAAGAGATGGGGGAATACCAGCCTAATCAGGATTAAATCCGGCATATGATATTGAAAAAAAGAAACGTGCATAAGGGCGTTTCTTTTTTTGTTGGGATTATCCTATTTTTGCTTTTTCAAATAAGTTGACATGAATTGAGTAATTTGGTAGCATTATATAGAATAAAGTTATAGTAGGAAGAGATTGATATGGAACGAGAAGATTGGGAATTGAATCAGGACTTTAAGCAGGACGACAGTCAAAGCCTTGGCAAAAACGACGGGGCTGTGTCGGGTGATGATTTGGAAAATTTTGTGGATTCAAAAACCAAGGACGAGCATATCAAAAAGGGCGCGGTGGATTTGACAACCGGCAACCCTGCTAAAAAAATAATAATGTTTTCGTTGCCGTTGCTTCTCGGCAACGTTTTTCAGTTGTGCTACAGCTGGACGGACGCGATAATTTTGGGCAATCTCAAGGGCGACGCGTTGCTTTTCGGAGCGCTCAGCGCGTCAATGCCTATAATTAACCTTTTGCTTACCGTAGTGCTGGGATTTTTGGCAGGCTCGGTGGTAGTGATCGGTCAAAAATTTGGCGCAAAAGATTATACCTCGCTAAAACGATGCTACAGCACGCTACTGATTGCGCTTGGCGTAATCACGGTGGTGATTTCGGTGGCGGGATTCTTTTTGTCAAAACCGCTTTTGCGACTTATAAACGTGGATTCGTCCATGATAGAGTATTCGGAAATTTATCTTAAATACTACTTTGCAGGCCTGGTCTTTATGGTGGCGTACAACTGCTTTTCGCAGGTTATACGAAGCTTGGGTAACTCCACCGTACCGCTTGTCGCGCTGATAGTTTGCGTGCTGCTCAACATCTTGCTGGACTACGCGCTTGTATTTTGGGTGGGTATGGGAATCGAAGGCGTTGCGATTGCGACCATGATTGCGCAGTTCGTATCAGCGCTTACGATGTTTATCTACGTTCAGACAAAGGTTCCGCTGATTAAATTAAAAAAAGGCGATTTGATCCTGGACAAAAGATTACTGAAAACTATGCTTTCGTTGGGGATTCCGTCCACGATCCAAAATGCTTGCGCTTGCGTTGGCTATATGATAATCAACGCGCTCATCAACGACAAGGGTGACGTGTTTACGACGGCGTTTGGACTGGGAAACAGAATCGATGAGTTGCTTACGCAAATTCTCAACAGCTTCGGTATGGCGATAACTGCGTACTCCGCACAGAATATGGGCAAGCGCGAAATTGGCAGAGTTAAAAAGGGTTATTTTTATACAATGACCTTTATGACTGTGTTGCTCGTATTTATCGCATCGTTAATATTTATTTTCAAGCACGAAATTCTGGGTGTTTTCATCAATCTCGATGTACAAAACTCCAATTTAGATATAGACAGAGTAGTGGAAATTACTTCGATATTCCTGAATATCTATTTGCCTAGTTATCTGCTTATTGCGTGGATGACGGTTAGCAGCTCGCTACTACGAGGAGTAGGTGCAGCAAAACTCGCGATGAGTGTAAATATGTTCAGCTTTTTTGTGCGTACGGTTTCGGCGTTTGTGCTGGACGAATTTTTTACCTACGGAATATTCTTTGCATCGCCTATCGGCTGGTTGGCTGGATTTGTTTGGGCGTTTGCGATATATCTTCGCGGAAAATGGAAGGAAATTTATATCGACAGGCACGAACGTAAATTTAAAAAGCTTATTGCAAAAAAATAGCGCATTACAAAAGTGAAAAACAAAACGAAGTATTTTGGCATAATGGACGTATTTGCCTTGTCAAAATTTACTCTTTGAAGTATAATAAGTAAGTACGACAAAAAAATTTGGAGCGAAAGATGGATTACTTGAATTTGGTAAGCGGAACCGATATCAGAGGAACTGCTATCGGAGAAAATGCAGTTTTGACGGTAGACGCAGCGTGTGATATTGCGTCGGCATTTTTGTGTAAGCTCGCTGTAGAGCGTCCGACTATTGCTATCGGCAGAGACAGCCGTATTACGGGCGAGAAGTTGGCTAGCGCCGTTATGGAAAGATTGGCAAAAATGGGTGCAAGAGTTCTTTCGGTGGGACTTTGCTCTACGCCGTCAATGTTTATGATGACCAAGCTTGCCGGTTGTGACGGAGCGATTATGCTCACCGCGTCGCACCACCCTTATGACAAAAACGGTATGAAGTTTTTTACTCCCGAGGGCGGAATCAGCTCCAAGGAACTCAAGGCTATGACCGCGAGAGCCGGCGAAGGAAATTTTGGCTTCAAGGCGGGCGGAGTTATCGAAAGCGGCGACTATCTCGAATTGTATTGCGAGCATATCCGCAACATAATCAAGGACGGTTTGGGCCAAAACGGCCTGGATAATTTCAAAATCGTAGTGGATGCGGGTAACGGCGCAGCGGGATTTTATGCGACGAGGATTTTGCAACCACTCGGTGCGGACGTTAGCGCGTCGCAGTTCCTTGAACCCGACGGAATGTTCCCTAACCACCAGCCTAATCCCGAAAACGCTACCGCTATGGCAAGCATTTCGGCTAGAGTAAAAGAGAGTGGCGCTGACCTCGGTATAATTTTCGATACCGATGGAGATAGATGCGCAATCGTGACTAGCGACGGTGCGGAGATTAACCGCAATCGCCTTATCGCGCTTATTTCGGCAATGATTTTGGAAAAAGACAAGGGCGCGTACATCGTTACCGACAGCGTAACCAGCGACGGCTTGGCGGAATTCATCAAGCAAAAGGGCGGAGTTCACGTTAGATACAAGCGCGGTTACAAAAACGTTATAGATTATGCAAAGAAGCTTTGCGACGAAGGTAAGTACGCACCGCTTGCGATAGAAACCAGCGGTCACGCTGCTATGAAAGAAAATTTCTTCCTTGACGATGGTGCTTATCTCGTAACCTTGCTACTTATTCGTAGTGCAATTTTAAAAAAGCAAGGCAAGTCACTTTCGGATTTGATTTCCGATTTGCGCGAGCCTGTCGAGTCGGCTGAAGTAAGATTACCGCTTATCGGTGAAGATTGGAAAGCCAACGCCGATGCCATCATTGAAAAGGTAAAGTCTGCTACCGAAAATTCGCCAAAGTTTTCTCATGCTCCCGACAACTACGAGGGAATCCGCGTAAACGTAAAGGAGAGCAAGGGTTGGTTCTCGATAAGAAAGAGCGTTCACGACCCGATTATGCCAGTTAACGCCGAGAGTGATATAGCCGGCGGTGCAAAGGGAATTTTGAGCGCACTTTGCGAAATTTTGGTTGAGTTTGCAAGCGTGCTCGATTTGGCACCGCTAAAGAAATATTTGGAAAAATAAAGTAAATTTGCCACGGGTAACCGTGTGTTATTTTGCAAGATAAACAAAAGGAGTAAACCTATGAATAATATGGACAATAAAGCCGTTAACGCAGTAAGATGCCTTGCGATAGACGCTATCCAGGCGGCAAACAGCGGTCATCCGGGACTTCCGCTTGGTGCAGCGCCGTTTGCATACAAACTCTATGCAGACCACATGAAATTCTCTCCGTCTAATCCGAAGTTTATTGACAGAGACAGATTCGTTTTGTCGGCAGGACACGGTTCTGCACTTATGTACAGCTTGCTGTATCATTTCGGCTTTGGACTCACGATGGACGATATCAAGAACTTCCGTCAGCTCGGCTACAAAACCTCCGGACATCCTGAATACGGCACTCCGGGTGTGGAAACTTCTACCGGACCGCTCGGACAGGGTATTGCCAATGCAGTAGGTATGGCTTTGGCAGAAAGCGTTTTGGCTGCTAAATTCAACAAGCCTGGTCTTAATCTCGTAGACCACTACACCTACGCGCTTCTTGGCGAAGGCTGTCTTATGGAGGGTATCGAGTACGAGGCGGCTTCGCTCGCAGGTACTCTCAAGCTTAACAAGCTTATCGTTTTGTACGATTGTAACAAAATTACTATCGAAGGTAATTCCGATATAGCGTTTGACGAGGATATTTTCAAGCGTCACGAGGCTCAGGGCTGGAACGTTATCGTAGTAGAGTGCGGAGAGGATTTAGACGCAGTTGACGCTGCGATCCAAAAGGCAAAGCACAGCGACAAGCCTACTCTTATTGCGTTCAAGACCGTAATCGGTTACGGCTCGCCTAAGGCAGGCAGCGCGTCTTGTCACGGCGCACCTTTGGGACTTGACGGCGTAGTTGCTACCAAAAAGGCTTTGGGCTACGAATACGCTCCGTTCGAAGTTCCGCAGGATGTAACTGAGCATTTTGCTAAGAAAATCGAACAGCACGAAAAAGAGTGCGCGGAATGGGAAAAAATTCGCGACGAATACAAGAAAAAGTACCCTGATGAATACGCAGAATTCGAAAAATGGCACGAAAAGCCTGTTATCGAAGATACTGACGATCTCTGGCAGTTTGATTCCGCTATGTCCACCCGTAAGGCAGGCGGTGTAATGCTCAACAGACTCGCAGCGCGTCTTGATAACTTTATCGGAGGTTCTGCTGACCTTGCACCTTCCAACCTCACAGGACTCAAAGACGTGGGTGATTACGGCAAGGACAATCGCTTGGGAAGAAATATTCATTTCGGAATCCGCGAGCACGCAATGGCTGCTATCTGCAACGGAATTTACTTGCACGGCGGATTGTTGCCGTTCTGTTCCACCTTCTTTGCATTCTCGGATTATCTCAAAAATGCAATAAGAATGAGCGCAATTATGAATATCCCTGTGCTTTACGTGTTCTCTCACGATAGTATCGGCGTGGGCGAGGACGGACCTACCCATCAGCCTATCGAACAGCTCGCTGGACTCAGAGCTATGCCTAATCTCAAGGTATTCCGTCCGTGCGACGCAAGAGAAACCGCTGCTGCATTCGTCAGCGCGTACGACGGTGGTCCTACCGTAGTCGTGGAATCCCGTCAGGATTTGCCACTTATCGAGGGTAGCGGACGCAAGGCGCTCAAGGGTGGCTACGTAATCAAGGGAGATGGAGAATGTGACCTTTGTATAATTGCTGCAGGTAGCGAAGTTGATTTAGCTGTAAGATCGGCTGACGAACTCGAAAAGACCGGTATAAAGGTGAGAGTAGTTTCTATGCCTTGTATGGAAATCTTTGATGAGCAGACCGAAGAATATAAAAATTCCGTAATTCCTCGTAACGTTAAAAAGATCGCAATCGAGGCAGGAAGCGCAATGTGCTGGTATAAGTACGTTGGCGACGGTGCGCTCGTTTGTATCGACCATTTTGGTGAATCCGGCAAGGCTAACAAACTTTTTGAAAGATACGGATTTACCGTCGAAAACGTGGTTGATACCGCAAAGAAGTTGTTGCAAAAATAATTTAAACATTGGAAAAATAGCTTATGTACAAATTTTTTGCATATCTCGACCGCATGAAGTTCATAAATCGCTGGGGGCTTATGCGCAACACCCGAGTGGAAAACGTAGCCGAGCATTCGCATCAGGTTGCGGTAATCGCCTATACCTTGGCGGTGATAGACAAGGAAATTTTTGGCTCAACAATCAATCCTGACCGTATCGCGGTAATCGCTATGTTTCACGAGGCAGGCGAGGTGGTTACGGGTGATTTGCCTACTCCAGTCAAGTACTTCAATCGCGAGATAAATTCGGCGTACAAGGACATAGAAAAGATTGCCGAGGACAAGCTTATATCCATGCTTCCACCTGAGCTTAAGGAGGTTTTACGAAAGGATATTCAGCCCGACAAAACATCTTACGAAAGTAAGTTGGTAAAAGCTGCGGACAAAATTTCCGCATACATTAAGTGTGTTGAGGAGCAAAAGTCGGGTAACTCCGAGTTTGAGTCAGCAAAAAAGGCCATGCAAGCGTCGATAAAGGACTGCACGCTGGATTGCGTAAACTATTTTATGGACAATTTTGTCGAGGCGTATTTCATGACCTTGGACGAATTGTTGTAATAAAACGATACTAAAACTAATATCAAATATCAAAAAAACCAAGCATAAATTTTTTGCTTGGTTTTTTTGTGGCGTAAAGTTAATTTTTATTACCTTGCACACCATTCAAAATCACCCTTCATATAAGTAAATTAGGCAACAAATGCCAATTTATGCAAAGGATGTATTATGAGTGAAGAATTAATAACCATTTTGGGAATTTCGTTGACGTTATTTTTAACGGCGTTAGGTTCGTCGTTGGTATTCTTTTTTAGAGGAAGTGTTTCAAAGAGGGCAAACGCATTATTTTTGGGCTTTGCTTCTGGAGTGATGGTGGCGGCTTCGGTGTGGTCGTTGCTTATTCCTGCTATTGATGGGGCGGAAGATTACGGTAGTTTTTCCTTTTTGCCTGCCGTTGCCGGAATTTTTTTGGGAGCATTGCTTTTAGGTGTTTTGGACAAGATTTTTCCCGAAAAAATGAACGATACCCTTATGCAAAAAAGAAAGTATAACAAGTTATTCTTTGCCGTAACTTTCCACAATATACCCGAGGGGCTTGCCGTAGGCGTGGCATTCGGTGGGGCGATAGCAAGCGGTGGTAGAGCGGATTTTTGGGCGGCTTTTGGGCTTGCAGTGGGGATAGGCGTGCAAAATATTCCCGAGGGGACTGCCCTTAGTCTACCTATGAAAAGTGTTTTTGGTAGTCGAACCAAGGCGTTTTTAGTGGGCTCGCTTTCGGCAGTAGTCGAGCCGATTTTTGCAATTGTCGGCATATGTTTGGCGCTGCAACTACCAGTATTGATGCCGTGGCTTCTAGCAATAGCTGCGGGAGCAATGCTGCTCGTCGTTGCGCAAAATCTTTTGCCCGACGCAGTAAATGACAGTGTGCGATGTGGATCGTGGTCGTTTATCGTCGGTTTCACGCTTATGATGGTGCTGGATGTCGCGTTGGGGTAGTGCGGTGGCTATAAAAAAACCGTCGCGATATAAACTTGACGGCGAGGCGAATAAATAATATAATAAGCCTATGAATTACGATTTGGACAAATTGATTTTTGAGATAAAGCAAAGGAATTTGCGCGTCATTGCTATCGATGGATTTTGCGGTAGCGGAAAAACCTCGGTTGCGCAATATTTGCAAAACAATTTGGATTGCAGGGTAATTCCTATGGACGACTTTTTTCCGTGCGACGAGCGATCCCGACGTATAGCGGAAGAACACAAGGTCAACCTTGATTTTGAAAGATTGATGCGAGAAGTGCCGAGCGTCGAAGGTGAAATAAATTACAAAAAGTTTGTGTGCAGAACCGGAGAGTTTTTGCCTGTCACACTCAAAGAAACAGGTCTTACGGTGATAGAGGGATCGTACAGTCACTTTCCGATTTTGCCGTACAATGCTACGAAAATTTATCTTGATTGTCCCGAGTTTGTTCGAATCGAAAGACTAAAGCGTCGTCCAAATTTTGCCGATTTTGTTTCTAAATGGCAACCAAAAGAGCAAACGTACCAAGAATTTTATGACGTAAGGCAAAACGCCGACATCATTTTGAAACACTTTGACTAAAAACAAAAAGAAAAATCCGTCACGTGCAAGTTGTGGCGGATTTTTGATTACTGTTTTATTGCCGTTTGGCAAGTTGTGGCGATGGCGCGTTATTCCTTTTGCGCGTTCTCGTATTTTATGTCGTACTTTGCCAGAACGTTGAGGCGGGATAGTGCCTCCATAATCGCAGGAATCGCGACGATTTGTATAACGATTCCTATCCACGGCGTAATGAAATCGGCTATGAAAAAAATCTTAAGCGAGTATTCTCCCGAGCCCATAAGCGTGAAGAGCGCAAAAAAGATTCCGTGCACGATTCTACCCACTAGCATAGAAATTAACAGACTGATGACAACCTTTAGTCTGCCGATGGAATTGCTTTTAATTTTTTTGAAAAGTTCCAGCAAAAGTCCCGACAAAAATCCGTAGGTAGCAAGCTCCAGCGACATAGCGATTGCCGGCGGAAACATAACGGGCACCGAGGTGATAAGACTGCACGCAATAGGTACCAAAATTCCACAAATTACACCGCTAATCGGTCCGCAAATTAGTCCGCATAAAAAAACGGGTATGTGCATAGGTAAAAGAATTTTGCCAAGCCCGTCTCCCACAAAATGAAAAATCAGCGGAAACATAATGCCCATACAAACGAACAATGCGGTGGTGGTTGTATTCAAAGTTGTATTTCTTTTGTAAAAATTCATATAATTTCTCCGTTGTTCGATAAAATAACCGAGCATAGTGTTGCAACGACGAAATTATATACGAAAAGCGACGTTTGTGTCAATAAAAGATAAGGTATTTTTGTGTAACGCAAATAATTTGGTTTACAAATCGTCCGCGTCCTGAGTGGGCTTGCTGTCCGTTGAGTTTCCGCTGTAGCTGCCAAGAGGGCTGTCAGATTTGCGATATTCCTCGATTATTTCATTAACTTTTTTCTTTGATTTTTTGTTCATAAACATATTTTTTGCAAATACAAACATATTATTCTTTATTATTGCAAAATGAGGTCTTATTGCTTGACTTTATTTTTTTGTAATGCTAAAATCATAGCCGTTGGCGAATTGCGTTTTTTGTACGCAACTTTTTTTACGCTTGGAGATATTTTTTGTATGCGAAAAGCGTATTCAACAAATGATTATTCAATAGAAGGTGTAAATTATGGAAATTTTGCTTAGCCTTGGCATAGCCTTGGCTGCAGGCTTGTTGCTTTCAAGATTTATTAAGCCTCTGAAGCTTCCTGCAGTAACCGGTTATCTAATTGCCGGTATCCTTATTGGTCCATACTGCTTGGGTAGACTCGATGTAGATGGATTGGGTTTTACGAGCATGGATAGTGTAAAGAGTTTCAAAATCGTTTGTGAAACCGCTCTTGGATTTATTGCATTTGCTATAGGTAATGAGTTCAGGCTCTCCAGCCTCAAGCAGATTGGTAAACAGGCGACCGTAATCGCGATTTTTCAGGCGCTCGTAGCGACTTTATTCGTTGACGTTGCGCTCGTTGCATTGCATTTTGCTTTCCCGGATAAGCTTACTATCGAAACCGCTATCGTTCTCGGTGCAATCGCTACCGCTACTGCACCTGCGGCAACGCTCATGGTAGTTCGTCAGTACAAGGCAAAGGGACCTCTTACCAGCTTGCTTTTGCCAGTAGTTGCACTTGACGATGCGATTGGTCTTATTGTTTTTGCAATATCGTTTGGCATTGCAAAGGCTATGATGTCTGGTGCTGTTAGCGTTGTATCAATGGTGGTAAATCCGCTTTTGGAAGTTGTTCTTTCGCTTGCTCTTGGTGCTGCGGTTGGTGTGTTGTTCACCTTTACCGAAAAGCTTTTCAAGTCCAACAGCAAGAGACAGGCTCTTGCAATTACCTACGTAATCATTGCAATTGCTCTTTCGATGATGAAATTCGAAATTGGCGAAGTACATATTTCTTTCTCGTCGCTTTTGGTATGCATGATGCTTGGTACCGTGTTCTGCAATATGTGCGAGCATTCCGAAGAAATTATGGAAAAGACCGACAAGTGGACGGCTCCTATATTTATTTTGTTCTTCGTTGTAAGCGGTGCAGAGCTTGAGCTTAGCGTATTTACTGACATAATAGTTGTCGTAATCGGACTTGTGTATATCTTGGCTCGTTCCGCTGGTAAGATTTCCGGCGCTTACGTTTCGGCAAAGATGACCAAGTGTGAGCCAACTATCCAAAAGTTCCTTGGAATTACGCTTCTTCCACAGGCGGGAGTTGCGCTTGGAATGTCGCTTACTGCTGCTAACGAGTTGGAAGCTGCCGGTGAACTTATCAGAAACATTTCGCTTTTCGCGGTACTTATCTATGAGCTTATAGGCCCTATGCTCACCAAGATTGCGCTCATCAAAGCTGGTGAAATTGTGCCAAAGCAAGAAGTTGTAAGTGCAAGCGAAGACGAGGAAGACGACGAGTAATTTTAAAACTCTATACAAAATATCAAACGGTTCGTAAAGGCGGGCCGTTTTTTACTTTTCGCTAAAAAAACTATCTTCAAAAAAACAGCTAGCCAAAGCAAAAGGAATAAATTTTTATTCTTTGAGCATACTTTTTGGGGAGGTAAAATATGGACGATATTGAATTTTTAAAATTTATACACGAACAGGCTGAGATGGGGGTTGTAACCTTGAGCAAGATGAATGAGATGAATCTTGACGAGCAGGTAAGATTGACCTTGGAGTCGCAAATTCTTGATTATAAAAACGTTATGTGCCAAGCAAAACGTAAGCTAAACGCTCTTGGTGAACAGCCAAAGGCGCTCAATCCGCTAGCAACGAAGGGCGCGGAGGCTATGATAAGTATGAAAACCGTAACCGACAAAAGCAACACCCACATAGCTGCTATGGTGTTGAAAGGCTCAACCAACGGCATTGTCGAAACAACGCAAAAAATAAACCAGGCAGACGACGTTAGCGACGACGCAAAAAATTTGGGTTACAAGCTGTTGCTCAGCGAAGAGCGCAATATCGAGCAGATGCGAAGATATCTTTAAGAAAGCGTCTTGCACGGATAAAACCAATTGCATATAATGAAAAAAAAACTCCGAGCGTGCTTCGGGGTTTTTTGTAACGAGTGGAAAAATGCGTGCAATTTTCGGCAAAAAGCTAGCGCAAAACAAAAAACTCCGCCAAAAATTTCAATAAAAAATTTGTTGTCGGGCGCATTGTTGACATTATTCGTCTATGGTGTTATAATTAAATTATGATAGGAAAGACCACAAGAAAAATAGTTGCGATAATCGGCTTGATTTTGATTTGCGTGTTTACGGTAACCTTGCCTATATATTTGGCAAAGCCTGATATTTGGTCGGGCAGAATTGCGACTGTTGCGTTGTACTCGGGAATTTTTGGCGTATTGTTTTTCTTTATAATTTGGCTGGACAATAAGGCTATCAAGCAAAAACAGGACTACGACGAAATTCGTGCAAAAGGGCGCGAAGAGTACGAAAAAAACAAGAAAAGAGCACAACCGTGTGAGACGGACGAGTCACAAAGGTTTGCAACTACAAATAAGGGGGATTGTCAAAAAGACGACGGCACGCCCTCGCAAAATTGCGACAAAAAGCCTACGAAAAAACTCGGAAAAAACGATTTGTCCGACGATGATTTGGCGTAGATACGGCATCTAAACGTGTGACCTTACGGCGCAAGCAGTGGCAAGCGTTATGCAAACTGCCGCAATTACGATATAGTAGATTGCCCCGTACAAACGCGACATCACGAGCATAAGGCAAGCGGTGATTAAATACCCTTTTATCTTGTCCTTTCCCAAAGCGTTTTTTGCCAAAGTTGAAAGCTTGTGTTTTGTATCAACTTTGTCTTTGTTTTTTTTGATTAGCGCGTCAAAGGCAAGCAAGAATTCGAAAGTTTGCTTTTCGCCCCAAAACGATACCTTTATATCGCTACGGGTCGCCGCTTCGTTTGCGCCCGCGGTGTAGCCGTGCGGACACAAAAAAATCACTTTTTTTCTTCCCGCAGCTTTGCTTTTTGCAGCTATTTCCACAACTTCGCTGAGACAGACCTTTTCGTCGTGAAATTTGGCGACGACAGTGGTGCCGTTTACCGAGATGCTGTCGTCAAAAATTTCGACGCGGTATCTCGTACCTAGTTTGTCTGCGATAAGCTTGTGTGTTTCGGCCGTACTCAAAAAAGCAAATTCCTTCAAAGCGGAGTAATCGGCAGGCTGTTTTTTCATTTTTATCAGGCACAAAAATATCAGCGTAACGGCTGTTGCGACGACGAGTTTAAGCGCTCGGTCGACGTAGCGCCCCAAAAGTAGCACCGCCGTTATCCATATTACTACTGAGAAAAAAGTTTTGTCGGATAGTTTAGCAAAATTTGATTTCATACGCAGGATTTTTTCCAAAACGCGTCGATTTATACACCCAAACTGTATTTTACTCATAAAATAGTTAATTCGTAGAAGGTAAAGCCAAATGGAAACTTTGATATTGAAACCGAATAAAGAAACCTATGCGCTCGCAGCCAAGATTCTCTCCGCGGGTGGGCTGGTGGCTTTTCCGACCGAAACCGTGTACGGTCTAGGTGCAAATGCGCTGGATGAGAATGCGGCAAAGAAAATTTACGGAGTAAAGGGTAGACCGTCCGATAATCCGCTTATAGTCCATCTGGCAAATAAGCAGGATATCTACAAATATTGCTTCGTTCCACCGCATGCCGAGAGCTTTATTGACAGGTTTATGCCCGGCGCAGTTACTGCGGTTTTTAAAAAAAATTCGCTTATTCCGTCTACCGTAACGGGCGGGCTTGATACCGTGGCTGTGCGTATTCCTCAAAACGAGGTTGCACGCGAGCTTATTGCAAGAGCGGGATTGCCGATTTGCGCGCCCAGCGCCAACACTTCGTCTAGGCCAAGCCCTACCCAAGCGGTGCACGTTTACGAGGATTTGAACGGGAAGATTCCACTGATTATTGACGGCGGAAGCTGTGACATAGGAATAGAATCCACTATCGTGGACTTTACGGGAGAGTGCCCGAGGTTGCTTCGTCCGGGTGGAGTTTCGTTAAAAGAAATTACCGATTTTATAGGTGAAGTAGAACAAAAAATTCACTCCGACCGTCCGCTGTGCCCGGGTATGAAGTACAAGCATTATTCGCCGTCTGCCGAAGTTTATTTGTATGAAAACGAGGAAGTGGTACTGCGTGCGATGCGAGATTTTGACAACAGCGCGGTAATTTGCTACCAAGGCGAACTGACTGCAGTTGATAGTGATAAAAGAATATTTTTCGTCAAGGACAACGACGAGTACGCTCGCGAGGTTTTTGCGATATTCAGACAATGCGACGGTAATAAAATCAACAAAATATTTTGTAGAGTGCCCGATTTTTGCGGTATAGGCAGCGCGCTTTTAAATAGGCTTGTCAAGGCTTCGGGCTCGAAAACTTTGGAGGAGCTTTATGCCAAAGAAAACGACTAAAAACAATCGAAAAATTATTTTTGTATGTACGGGAAATACCTGCCGTTCACCGATGGCGGAATTTATTTTGAAAGCGTATATCAAAAAGAATAAGTTGACGGGAATAACCGTTTCGTCAGCGGGCTTGAGTGCAGAAGGGGAGATTACTCCAGAGGCAAAGGCTGCTCTCGCGTATCTCGACATTCCTTTTACCAAGCGCAAGGCAAAGCAGCTCAATTCTTCGATGGTGACGAAAAACGATTTGGTGGTATGTATGACTGCGTCGCACAAGCACGCAATAACTGCGCACATGGGAAATCTCAAAAAAGTTGTTACGGTGGGTGAACTCACCGGAGCCAAGGACGTAGCAGATCCGTACGGTCAGGATATCGAAACCTATATTGCGGTAGCAAAATATCTTGGTTACGCGGTCAAGGAAATAATAGACGCGCTTTTTGAAATCAAGCCAATAGATAAAGATCAAGAATAGTAAATCAGTTCGTTTGCGATTAAATAAAATCAGATACAAAAAAATGATGTAACGAATATAAGTATAATCTCGGACAAAAACTAGTCGGGGGTTATATTTTTTTATTTGCACCATGTGATAAATTGATAAAAAATAATCGATTTTTGTGCAAAAAAAGTGTTGAATTCGAGTTCTTAAAGGTAGACAAAAGACGAAAATTGTTATATAATCAAGATGATAAAGAAGATTTTTAGGAGAGGTGTATGATAGCAATAGCTTGTGACCACGCTGCATTGGATATGAAAAAGTCCTTGATGGAGTCTTTTGAAAAAAAAGACTATACTTTTAAGGATTTTGGTTGCTACGACAATAAGAGCGTAGATTACCCTGATTATGCTGCTGCCGTTGCCAAATCCGTGGCAAGCGGAGAGTGCGAAAAAGGCATATTGATTTGTGGAACCGGCATCGGTATGAGCATGGCTGCCAACAAAGTCAAGGGTATCCGTTGTGCGCTTTGCGGGGACGTGTTCTCGGCAAAGGCTACCAGAGAGCATAACGACGCCAACGTTTTGGCGATGGGTGCTAGAGTTATCGGCGTAGGACTTGCCGAAATGATTACTGACGCTTTTCTCTCAACGCCTTTTTCTGGAGAAAAAAGACATCAGAATCGCATAGACAAAATCACTGCGCTTGAGGGCTAAGAGTTTTTGTATATTTGGTAAAAAAGTGGATTTGGTTTCATTAACGAGAGGTTACCGACATGATTAACGAATTTATTGAAAAAATATTAAAAGCCGAGCAAGAAGCGGACTTGATAGTCAGCGAAGCGAAAAATCAGGCTAATCAAATAGCGACTTCTACTAACTCGGAGGTTGAAGCTATGGAAAAGCAATATACCGACGAACTTAAGAGAGAAATCGATGATAGAACTTCTGCCGCTAGAGACGAGGCAAAAAAACGTGCGGACGAGATTTTGGATGCAAGCAAAGCAGAGTCTGAAAAAATAAAGGCAAATGCCCAGAAAAATACGGCGGATGCTATCAACACAGTTGTAGAGGCTACTTTGAAAGGAAGAAACTAAAATGGCTATTGTCAAAATGAGCAAAATCAGGTTGGTTGGTCTCAAAAGTGACGCCGAAAAAACTTTGGATTTCTTGTCAAAATACAAGTATTTCCATCAAGAACCGGTTGCACTTTCGGACGGATTGACTTATTCGGATAATTCGGAAAAGACCGATGACGTTTTGTCTATCAAGGCAAAGCTTTCTTTTGCTATTGACTATATCAAAAAGCAAAATATTGACGTTTTGCAAATCAAAAAGAAAAATAAGCTGGGTGCCGAATCCTACGGACAGCCAACTAAGACCGGTGGAGTTCCGCAAGAGGTGGAGATAGATACGGTTTACGATATAGAGTCCCAAAAGGATGAAATTCTTGCCGTAGCGGATGAGATAGAAAAAATCAGTTTGGAGACGGTTGACATAGTTTCGTCGCTCCGTACGGTTGCGTCCGAAAAGAAAGCGTATGGCTTGTACGCGGGTTTTCCGCTCAAGCTCAATACTATGAGAGATACTCGTACGTCTTCCGTAATAGTTGCGGTTAGCTCTTCGCAGAAAAACGAAATTAATTTTGACGATGTCAACGTAGTTTTTGAAGAATACGGCGAAGTGCCTAAGGTAATTTGCGCGGTATGCCTCAAAGAGGACAAAAAGGCGGTTTTGGAGCGCCTCAATCAGAGTGGTTATGTGCTTTGTCCTTATAACGAAGATATTACGGCAAAACAAAAATTGGTTGAGCTTGAACGAAAAGAACAACAACTTAGAGAACGAAAAATAGAACTCGTCAATAGAGTGTTGACGCTCACGGAATATGACTTTAAGCTAAAACTTTTGTATGATTTTTATTCACTCAAGGGCGAGCAGCTTACTGTAGACAATACCACTGCAAAGAGTGAATACACCTTTATTATAGACGGTTGGACTCCTGAAAACAAGGCGGACGCGTTCAAGAAAAAGGTGCTTAAGAATTTGCCGGAGCTGTGTATAGAGGTTAGTGAGCCTAGCGAGGAAGATTTGCCTCCTACGTTCACCAAAAACAATGGATTCGTTAAACCTTTCGAGTCCATCACGCTTATGTATACGGTGCCTAATTATCGTGAGGCGGATCCAAATCCAATAATGGCATTTTGGTACTTCTTCCTTTTCGGTATAATGTGCGGTGATTTCGTGTACGGACTTGCGGTTGTGCTTGCGTGCGGACTTGCTCCAAAATTCTTGAAACTTGGCAAGGGGGTGCAAAACTTCCTCAAGATGTTCTTCTGGTGTGGAATTTCTTCTACCGTGTGGGGACTGGTGTTTGGAAGCTTTGCAGGATTTTCTATCCCGCTAAAAGAACAACTACCATTTTTTAGTTATTCTGATGCAAGTGGTGCCAACGTATACCTAGGATGGTTCAATCCTATGGAAAAACCTATAATGTTGCTAGGACTTTCTCTCGTAACAGGTATTGCTCAGTTGCTTTGTGGATTCATCATCAAATTTACTGCTTTTGCAAAAGAAAAGCATATCGTTGACGCATTGTGCGAGGCTGCACTTCCTGGACTCTTCCTTATTTCAATATTGCTCATTGGTTCGGATATTTTCATCAATATCTTTAAGAGTGGAACGATTGATTTTGGTGCTAAAGTTTTGCCGGAAAATATCGGTGGAACGCTAAAAGACGCGGGTATGTACATGCTTTTGGGTGTGCTTGCGCTAATATTCCTTTTCGGTGGACGAAAGGCGAAGAGTATAGGTGGATATTTTGGAGGTGGACTTAACGGCTTGTACGGAATAATAAACCTTACTGCAGACATACTTTCTTACGCAAGATTGTTTGGTCTTGGACTTTCGGGTGCAGCGATTGCATTTGCGTTCAATACCTTGGTTGATACGATATTTATGACTAACGTCGTAATGATGATAATTGGTATTGGAGTATCCGTGCTGTTGCACGTATTCAACCTAGCGATAAGCTTGCTTGGAACTTACGTTCATAACGCAAGATTGCAGCTTCTTGAATTTTACGGTAAATTCTTGGTTGGTGACGGAAAAATGTTCAAGCCTATGGGTAGAGCAACCAAGTATACCGAAATTAAGGACTAATATTTGCGGCATTAGCCGAAAAAAAACGGAATTTTCGCATTTGTCAAAAAATGAATGCGTAAATCATACAAAAAGTATTTTATTAGACGGAGGAAATTATTATGGAATTAGGATTGGGACACGTATACGGCTGTATCGGAGCAGCGCTTGCGATTATCGTATCCAGCATAGGCTCTTGTATAGGTGTAGGTAAAGCCGGACAAATGGCCGGTGGTGTTTTGTCCAAGGACCCTTCCAAGTTCGGAGGCTTGCTCGTGTTGCAGCTTCTTCCGGCAACCCAGGGTATTTACGGATTTATTATTGCGTTCATGGCGCTTATGAACATGGGACTTTTGGGCGCACCTGTAGAATTCTCTAAGTATCAGGGGCTTGCAACGCTCGCTGTTTGCTTGCCAATCGCTATAATCGGCTTCTTTAGTGCAATATTCCAGGGTAGAGTAGCAATGGCTGGTATGGAGCTTTGCGTTAAGCAAGAAGGTCAGAACGGTCGTGCAATACTTATGGCGGCACTCGTAGAAATTTTTGCAATATTCTCGCTCGTAGTTTCGCTTATTGCAGTAATCAACATTTAATTTGGAGCAAAGATGGAAGGCAGAGATATAACCGAAAGCATTTTGTTCGAGGCAAGAAAAAAGGCCGACGAAATTATTAATGCTGCGCAGGATAACAAAGCTGAGACGCTGGCAAAAGCCAAAGAAATTTTGGATGCAAAGCGCGAAGAGGTTTTGTCTAATATCGATTTGGAATGCAAACAAATCGTTGATAGACGCGTTATGCTGGCAAAGCTTGATGCAGGCAAGACGGTTTTGGGTCAAAAGCAGCAGCTTATCGAAAGTGTTTATGCTGATGCCGCTGACGAAATTATCCGTTTTGCTGACGAAAAATACCGTGATTTTATCTCAGGTATCGTTTGTCAGTACGCCGAAGACGGTGACGAGCTGATAATATCTTCGGCTGACTCTGATAGATTGGATGCAGGTTGGTTTGATGCAGTTTGCAAAAAAGTCAACAAGAATTTGACTTTTTCCAACGAAAGACATTTCGACAAGGGCGGAATTATTTTGAAAGGAAAAAAATATGACAAAAAGCTGACTTTGACTGCTTTGATAGAAGAAGTAAGACTTTCGACTGAGCAGGAAGTTATTAACAAACTATTCGGGTAATTATGAACACCAGTAAGATTTTTTCCAACGCAGTAGCCGTTTCCGACGAAAGAAAGCTTCTCGGCAAGGAACAATTGACGAGGCTTTCTTCGGCGAGTTACGACGACGCAATAAAAATGCTAAAAGATTACGGATACGTTGACTGTGAAGAGTCGGCGGATTTGGACGCGTTTTTTTACGCACAAACTCAGGCGCTGGTAGATTATATCGAGGAGTATTGCCCGGATATTTATCTCAAGAGAATTCTTCTCAGCAGATATCTTTACGTCAACGCAAAGTCTGCGTACAAGTCGATTGTGACCAAAAAGCCGGCTGAGGGCTATGGATTTTTGCCACTCGACGCGCAGGAACTCGCAGAAGATACCTTTATTAAAAAGGCTTTTGACGAACTTGACGGTGACGAAAACGTTACGGCGAGAAAAATCGATATTCGTTTGACTCAGGCGATGTATGACGAGTACATTCACTGTGCAAAGAAATCCGGCGAGCGTATGCTAAAAAAATACGTCGTATCCGAAATCGATATCAAAAACTTGCTTACCTGTCTTAGAGCAAGCAAGTTGGGCAAGAATTTTGACTTTGTCAGCGATATGTTGATAAAGGGCGGAAAGCTATCTAGTCAAATACTACAGACCGTTTTCAGCGAAGGAATCAAGGCGCTCGAGGATACTGAATTTGCAGGTTTGTCCGAGGACGCAGTAAAGACCGAAGCTGACGGAGAAGAGTATCTTTTGGCGCTCGCGCTCAAAAAGCGTATCGATTATGACTCGGTGAGCCCATTCTTTAGCTATTGTCTCAAGAAAAACATGGAGCTCAAGACCGTAAAGATGATTCTTACCTGTGTAAGAAACGGCGTTCCTGAAGAAATTACCAAGAGATTGAGGTGCTATTATGATTAAGTCCGGAAAAATTGCGGTAATAGGTGATAGAGATTGCGTTCTTGCATTCATGTCGGCAGGAGTAGAAACCTACGGCGCGTCAAACGGCGAAGAAGCCAACGTAATACTTAGAAAAATGACCAAAGACGGCGACTATGCGGTAATTTTCATTACCGAGGATATTGCCGTTCAAATACCGGAGACCTTGTCTGTACTCAAAAAACAGACCTATCCGGCAGTAATTCCTATTCCGTCTTCACAGGGCTCAAACGGCTTTGGTATGGCGGGAATCAAAAAGGACGTAGAAAAAGCGGTCGGCGCGGACGTTTTGTTCAACAAGGATTAATTCGTCGTTGCCGTTTGTGCGCTGCAAAGCTTTCTAGGCAAAGGTACGGCGCAGTCCTTTACAAAATTCAGACTAACAAAATTCAGGCTAAAAGTTTAGACTGACAAATTTAATTAACTGCAGATTATTATTTATTCTTTTAATCTTTTATCGGAGGATTGAAAATGACAAAGGGAAGTATCGTTAAAGTATCCGGACCTCTTATCGTAGCGGAGGGTATGGGCGACGTAAAGATGTACGACGTGGTGCGCGTTTCGTCGCAAAAGCTTATCGGCGAGGTAATAGAACTCAGAGGAGATAAGGCGTCTATTCAGGTTTACGAAGAAACCAGCATGCTTGGACCTGGAGAAGAGGTTGTAAGTACCGGAGAGCCGCTTAGTGTAGAACTTGGACCGGGACTTATTCAGGGTATTTTCGACGGTATTCAAAGACCGCTGAATAAACTCGTTGAACTCAGCGGAGACAGAATTTCCAGAGGAATTCAGATTAGCGCGTTGGATCACAGCCAAAAGTGGACCTTTAACGCAATCAAGGCCGTAGGCGACAGAGTATCGTCCGGTGACATTATCGGTGCCGTTCAAGAAAACGAAGTAGTTGAGCACCGTATTATGATTCCTAACGGAATTGAAGGAAAAATTACCGCAATCAGTAGCGGCGTTTATACCATAGACGAGGTTATCGCCAAGGTAGTTACTGAAGACGGTGAAGAAAAATCCATTACTATGCTTCAGAAATGGCCTGTTCGTAAGGGCAGACCTTACAAAGAAAAGCTCCCGCCAAACTCCCCGCTTATTACCGGTCAGAGAGTTATCGACACCTTGTTCCCTATCGCTAAGGGCGGTGTTGCTGCAGTTCCGGGACCTTTTGGAAGCGGAAAGACCGTCGTTCAGCACCAGCTTGCTAAGTGGGCGGACGCTGACATTATAGTTTACGTAGGTTGCGGAGAGCGTGGTAACGAAATGACTGACGTTCTTAACGAATTCCCACACCTCGTTGACCCAAAGACGGGCGAATCGCTTATGAAGCGTACCGTTTTGATAGCAAACACTTCGGATATGCCGGTTGCTGCGCGTGAAGCAAGTATTTATACCGGTATTACGATTGCAGAATATTTCCGCGATATGGGATACAGCGTTGCAATAATGGCGGATTCCACTTCGCGTTGGGCAGAAGCGCTCAGAGAAATGAGCGGACGTCTTGAGGAAATGCCTGGTGAAGAAGGTTATCCTGCATATCTTTCCAGCCGTCTTGCGGAATTCTACGAAAGAGCAGGTATAGTTAAACTAAACAGTTCTTATGATCGTATCGGTTCTATTACAGCAATCGGAGCGGTTTCTCCTCCGGGTGGTGATATGTCCGAGCCGGTAGCGCAGGCAACCTTGCGTATAGTTAAGGTTTACTGGGGATTGTCCGCATCTCTTGCATACAAGAGACACTTCCCGGCAATCGACTGGCTCGTGAGCTATTCGCTTTATGCGGACAGATTGGAAAAGTGGTTTAATGACAACGTAGGTAGCGATTGGGCCGAGTATAGAGGCGAGGCAATGCGTATATTGCAGGACGAAGCAAAGCTTGACGAAATCGTTCGTCTCGTAGGTATGGATGCACTTTCTCCAAAGGACAGACTTACTATGGAAGCTGCTAAGTCCCTCAGAGAAGACTATTTGCACCAAAACGCTTTCCACGATATAGATACTTACGCATCTATGAAGAAGCAGTACAAGATGCTCAAGCTTATGATTGATTATTACAGACTTGGACAGGAGGCTTTGGGTAGATCAGTAAGACTCAACGATATCCTTTCGATACCGGCAAGAGATGCAATCGGTAGAAGTAAGTATATCGAAGAAAATAATATCGAAGAATTTGACAGACTGTCGGCGGAACTCAGAACGCAAATCGCGTCTCTTACCGCAAAGGAGAGTTTCTGATGCTTAAAGAATACCGTAGTATAAAAGAAGTAGTAGGACCTTTGATGCTCGTTGAGGGCGTAGAAGGAGTCAAATATAACGAGCTCGTTCAGATCGAGCAGGCTAACGGCGAAATCCGTCAGGGTAAGGTTTTGGAAATCAACCGTGACAAAGCGCTCGTTCAGCTTTTCGAAACCAGCCAGGGATTGAAGATTGATACAGCAAAGGCAAGATTTCTTGGACACGGAATTGAGCTTTCTGTTTCCATCGACATGCTTGGCCGAGTATTTGACGGTATGGGTCGTCCAAAGGACGGTGGCGCGCCTATCATCGCAGAAAAGCGCGTTGACATCAACGGCGAACCTATTAACCCTGCAGCAAGAGATTATCCTGACGAGTTTATTCAGACCGGTGTATCCGCAATCGACGGACTTAATACCTTGGTTAGAGGACAGAAACTTCCTGTGTTCTCTGCGAGTGGTTTGCCTCACGCTAACCTTGCTGCGCAGATTGCAAGACAGGCAAAGGTTTTGGGCGGTGACTCCAAGTTTGCGGTAGTTTTTGCCGCAATCGGTATTACTTACGAAGAAGCTGACTTCTTTATCAGCGACTTTCGTCGTACCGGTGCAATTGAGCGTACCGTACTCTTTATGAACCTCGCTAACGACCCTGCAGTAGAGCGTATCGCAACTCCACGTATGGCTCTTACCGCAGCAGAATATCTCGCCTACGAGCACAATATGCACGTTCTTGTAATCATGACTGATATTACCAACTATGCAGAAGCACTACGTGAAGTATCTGCAGCAAGAAAGGAAGTACCGGGCAGACGTGGCTATCCAGGATATCTTTATACTGACCTTGCGTCGTTGTATGAAAGAGCAGGTAAGATTAGAGGAAAAGAAGGTTCTATTACCCAGATTCCTATTCTTACGATGCCAGAAGATGACAAGACTCATCCAATTCCAGACCTTACGGGCTATATTACTGAGGGGCAGATAATTCTTTCTCGTGATCTTTACAAGAGAGGATACAATCCACCTATCGACGTATTGCCATCGCTTTCCCGTCTTAAGGACAAGGGTATCGGTAAGGGCAAGACCAGAGAAGATCACGCTGATACTATGAACCAGCTTTTTGCAGCGTATGCAAGAGGTAAGGAAGCAAAAGAGCTTTCGGCAATTCTTGGTGAAGCAGCACTTTCGGAGGTTGACAAGAAGTTTGCAGCTTTTGCGGAAGAGTTCGAAAAGAGATACATTTCTCAAGGCTACGAAAACAACCGTAGCATAGAAGATACATTGGCGCTTGGATGGGATCTTTTGTCCATATTGCCAAGAAACGAACTCAAGCGTATCAAAGACGTATATCTTGATAAATACTATAAAAGCAAAGAGGATTAACGTATGGCGAGACTTGCTGTAAATCCTACCCGTATGGAGCTGAGACGGCTTAAGGAAAGATTGAAGACTGCCGTCAGAGGACATAAATTGCTCAAGGACAAGTCTGATGAGATGATTAGACAATTTATGAACTTCGTTAGGGAAAATAAACAACTCAGAGAAGAAATCGAGCAGGAGCTTGCGGAAGCTTTGCATGCATTTATGCTTGCAAAGGCGGTTACGGATAAGCAAGACGTTGTCGAGGCTTTGTCGTTGCCTGGAATCGAGGCTGAGGTGGAAACGGGCGAAAAAAACGTTATGGGTATAGACGTTCCATCGCTTAGCATACGCTTCAAGGAGGGCGGAGACTTTTTGCCGTACTCGTTTGCGGCTACTTCGGCTGATATGGATACGGCAATTCTCAAGATTTCAGAGCTTATGAAGAGATTGTTGCAACTTGCAGAAATCGAAAAAACCTGTAATATGTTGGCTGATGAAATTGAGCGAAACAGACGTAGAGTTAACGCGCTTGAATACGTTATGATTCCACAGCTTACCGAAACCATAAAGTATATTCTTATGAAGCTGGACGAAAACGAGCGTGCCACTACCATAAGACTTATGAAGGTAAAATCAATTATCGAAAAGCAAGAAGCAGAGGCTGCTGAAAAAAAGTAATTCAGTAAATATTAATTTTGTGTGCAAAACAGACTGTCGTTTAGTGCAGTCTGTTTTTTGTTCTTAATTCGTATCTATATGTCAAGTGAGTTAAGTATTATTATAAACTTGACGAAAAGAGAGATTTATTATATAATAAATTAATTATGTGCAAGAGTTTTTGCACGAAAGGATGATATTATGAACGAATATAGATTTTTTACAAGTGAAAGCGTTACCGAGGGCCATCCCGACAAAATTTGTGACCTTATCGCAGACAGTATTCTTGATAGCGCGCTCGCCGGCGATAAAAACAGTCGAGTGGCTTGCGAGGTTTGCTGTACCACGGGAATGGTTATGGTTATGGGCGAATTTACTACCGAGCAGTACATTGATATTCCAAAGGTAGTGCGTAGTGTCGTTAAAGAAATAGGTTATGATAGACCGGAGTTGGGATTTGATTATCACAACTGCGCGGTTTTGACCTATATCAACGAGCAGTCTGCGGATATCGATATGGGAGTAAGCAGTGCTGCCGAAAAGGGCGAGTCGCTCGAGGATACTATCGGCGCGGGCGATCAGGGTATGATGTTTGGTTATGCCTGCAATGAAACCGAGGAGCTAATGCCACTTCCTATCACCTTGGCTCATGCAGTAACAAAAAAGCTTACCGAGGTGCGTAAGAGCGGAAAACTTTCTTATCTCCGTCCCGACGGAAAGTCGCAGGTTACCGTTGCTTATTTGGATGGAAGGCCTCACCACGTGGATACCGTAGTAGTTTCGTCGCAGCACGCTCCCGAAGTGGAAATAGAGCAGATTCGAAAGGACATTATCGAATTTGTTATCAAAAAAGCGATACCGTCCTCACTTTTTGACGACCAAACCAAATTTTATGTTAACCCAACCGGAAGATTCGTAATCGGCGGACCACACGGCGACAGCGGTCTTACGGGCAGAAAAATTATAGTTGATACCTACGGCGGAATGAGTCCTCACGGTGGCGGATCTTTCTCGGGAAAAGATCCTACCAAGGTGGACCGTTCGGCTTGCTATTACGCAAGATACGTTTGCAAAAACATTGTAGCAGCGGGGCTTGCGGAAAAATGTCAGCTTCAGGTGGCGTACGCTATCGGCAGAGCAAGGCCTGTTTCGGTATACGTAGATACGTTTGGAACTGGAAAGGTTTCGGATGAAAGACTTGCGGAGATAATAAATGAAGTATTTGATTTCCGTCCGTATGCGATTATCGAAAAGCTCGGCTTGCGCCGTCCGCTTTACGCAAGAAGCACCAACTATGGCCATTTTGGTAAGAAAGATTTGCCTTGGGAAAATACTGACAAAGTGGAAATCTTGAAAAAATATTTGTAATTTATTTTATCGAGGGTAGATTTTGCGTGAAATTAAGGGGACAATCGAAGATATAATATTCATGAATCCCGACAACGGTTATTCGGTTATACTAATCGATTACGAGGGCGATCCTTTGACTGTGGTTGGAAATTTTCCACCTGTCAGCGAGGGAGAGAGCGTTGAGCTTTCAGGTGAGTTCGTTACCCATCCAAAGTTTGGTAAACAGTTCAAGGTTGCCACCGTCAAACGGGCTGAACCGCAAAGCGTGGATTCGATAATACGCTTTTTGTCCAGCGGACTAATCAAAGGCGTAGGACCGAAAACGGCTATGAATATAGTCAATACTTTTGGAAGAAAAACGCTAGAGGTTATTGAAAATACTCCGCAAAAGCTATCGCAAATTAGAGGAATTACTCCTGCAAAGGCACAAATTATTCAAGAAGAATATTTAAAAAACAAGAGAATTCAAGATGCTGTGATGTTTTTGCAGAACTATGGAATTACGATAAACACGGCTCTTAAAATTTATGGTATTTATGCTGAAAGCACTATCGAAAGGGTAAAAGCAAATCCATATTGTTTGATAGAAGACGTGGATGGAATAGGCTTTTTGACTGCTGACCGCATAGCCTCTAACATGGGTATCGCAAAGGACAGCCCACTTAGGATCCGAGCAGGAATTCTTCACGTTTTGACCGATACGGGCGAGCGCAACGGCAACACCTATCTCCCCAAAGAAATTCTTTTGGAAGAGGTGTACAAGCTTATTTTGCAGGACGAGGCGTTGGTCGCAAATGCGGTGGACTCGCTGATTTTGGACGGAAAGCTCAGGACGGAGGAGGTTGACGGGGCAACTGCCGTGTTTGACCGCAAAACCTACCGAGCCGAGCGCGGAATAGCCAAGTCGCTTATGGAGAGATTAGCTTTGGCAAATAGAGTATATACTGACGCAAGTCGAGACATATCAAATTACCAACAAATTTATTCGATTGACTTTAACGAGGCGCAGGTAGACGCGATAAAATGCGTTATGGAAAACGGCGTTTCGGTAATAACGGGTGGTCCAGGTACGGGAAAAACCACCGTAATAAAATGTATAATTTATCTTGCCGAGCGATTGGGACTCAAGTATTCACTTATGGCTCCGACGGGCAGGGCGGCAAAACGCATAACCGAAAGCACGGGCAAAAACGCAAGCACCGTTCATAGAGCGTTGGGGCGCAATGACGAGGACGGCGAAGCGTTGGAGGTAGACCTCGTCATAGTGGACGAAGTGTCCATGATGGACGTTTATTTGATGAACGTATTGCTAAAACGCATACCACAGCACGCAAAAGTTGTTCTCGTGGGCGACAAGGACCAACTTCCGAGCGTTGGCGCGGGCAACGTTTTGAGTGATATTTTAAAGTGCGGACTAGTGCCCAACGTAAAATTGGAATTTATTTACCGCCAGTCGGGTGGCAGTCTTATTGCGGAAAACGCCCACATGGTAAATATGGGTCAGATGCCCAACCTTGACGAAAAGAACAGAGATTTCTTTTTTATAAATTCCACGTCGGTAGAGGAAACGGCAAAAACCGTGCTGGACTTGGTTCAGTTCAGGATTCCGAAATTTTTGGATATTGATCCGCTAAAGATTCAAGTGCTGTGCCCTATGAAAAACGGGGATGCCGGAGTAAAAAATCTCAACAATCTTTTGCAACAGCGTCTCAATCAAAACGGCGGAGGTCTTACGGTAAAGGAAACCTTGCTCAAAAAAGGCGACAAGGTTATGCACACCGTAAACAATTATTCTCTCAAATGGGTGAGGTATTCTCCGTACTACGAGAGTGGCGAGGGCGTTTTTAATGGTGATATGGGCGTAGTTGAGTACGCAGACGCCGGCACGGGTGAACTTAAGGTCGTTTTTGACGATGGTAGAGAGGCTGTTTACAGTAGAGTGGAGTTGGATGAGCTTACGCTCGCGTACGCAGTAACGGTTCACAAATCTCAGGGTAGCGAATTCGACGCTGTAATAATTCCGCTTGCTGCGGGTAGCCCACAGATAATGACGAGAAATTTGCTTTATACCGCGATAACCAGAGCAAAAAAAATGGTAATAATCGTCGGCTCGCGCTTTAACGTTAAGCGCATGGTAGAAAACGATTATATCGCAAGCAGATACAGCGCGCTCAAGTTTTTTATGACGAGCGCAGAGAGAGAATTTAGGCTGTTATATGATAGCGTTGATTGACTTTTGATTGATATGGTGTTAGAATAAAAACAAGGAGATGGGAGAGTTGCAGTCTACCGAAAGAAGACTTCTTCCTGCGGGTCGAAGATTATTTTTAGCGACAGGCGATTTCAGGTTTTTGCTTGATTTCTTTGTGATAATGCTATTTATTCCCTATTCGCCTTATCCGTATTTAGCGTCGCTGTCGGCACTTCTTGCGTTGCCTGTTTGTTTGTTTTTTATACCGTTCGTGTCAAAAAAGCTGAGCGTAGTCAAATCACCGTTAAGCAGAATATTGCTTCCCTTCGTTTTGTCATCGATAGCGGTGTGTCCGTTGTTTGTGGAGATGTTTAGGCTCAACGCGCTAAACATAACGCTTCGAATATTATTTACGGTGATATTTTTGCCGTTGTTTTATTTGTTTATGTCCATGATAGGGCACATTTCGGGCGGAATAGCAAGAGCGCTGGGACATGATTTTTTGTACAGCACGGCAAAAAAAGGAATACGCATCATTTCCATAGTAATTTTATCTTGCTTGGCGTACTTTTTGCGAGACAATTCAGAATGGGCGGCGTGTTTGGTAGCGATCATAGCGGCGACGGGCTTTTTGACACAGTATCTTGCCGTGTACGACTTTTCGTCGAGATTCAAGCCTGAGGTCGAGGATACTCAATCGGTGGAAGTGAGCAAATGCGTGCAAATCACCGCGATATTTTCGATAGGAATAATAGCGGTTAACGTAGCGG
>JAFQMX010000050.1 GCA_017396125.1 Clostridia bacterium | reverse complement strand
GTTACTACCAAGTAAGACCGTACTTACGGTAAAGGTAGACGTAACTGCAGGCGCAAGCGAGTACGCACCTACGGAGATCAAGTACAACTTTAACGACGATTCGGACAAGGTAATGGAGCTCATCGAAAACTTTGGCGTAGAACTTCCACTTGGCGAGGTAGAGAATTCGGTAAGAGATGCAATAAACGAATTTACTAATAACGAGTTGCTGGGCATCACCCTCAAGAACGGCGGAATAGAAATGGCAACCGTCTTTACCGTAATCAACAATGTTGCGTTTGAAAGCGATCTTACCGACGAGCAAATTAAGGGAGTTATGAAAGCGGTTTACGCTTCTTCGGATGCAAAAATCGGCACTTATTTTGAGGATAATGAAATCCAAATTGTAGCGCCGGCAAGCAACTATTCGGGATTCCTTTCTCAGGTTAAGGAAAAATACTTTATCAAATCTACTCTTTCCAGCTTTGACGATGTGTTCGACATCGTGGCGGCGGGTGGAGATACCTTGCATCCTGACGTATTCGATCTTGATGCGCTCAAGCACACTCCGCTTACCATTGACCAGCTCAAGCCTGTTATGCAGTACAGCGAAATGGGTGCGCTCATGAACGAAAAGTTGGGCGCAACGTTGTCGCTTTCTTCGCTCAATCTCAAGCAGGTTGGCTCTGACAAATACTTGCAGGCATACGCAAAAATAAGTCTTGCTGACTACAGGGGCGGAGAAAACAGCTTTACTGATATAATAACCGTTTCTCAGCTCGTAGTGGGTATAGAAATTAATTTGAGCAACGTATTGACTGACGCTGACGGAAAATACTACGAAACGACCTGCACTATCAACAATATGAGTGATACCGATATGGCTAACCTTATTGCAATGCTACGCAGCATAAGCCCTGATTTCGAAAACGAAGTTTACGGCGCTAGCGAGGATGCCGGTAGACAGGCATACGGAGCGTTCTCGTCGCTTGACGAAAATCTCGGTGGAAATTACAGCTTTAACGCAGATGGCTTAAAGATTGGCGACGTGTTCTCGTTTATCGGTCGCGAGATGATTGGCGAAACTACCGACTACGACGCGCAGGCGCTCAAGGTCAAAAAGGCTTTGCAGGGAATGTTCGCGCGCGAAACGGGTAGCTCGGAGTATAACTTTGAAACGAGCAATTTTGTCCATAATACTCCAGAAACTACCGCGCCTACCCTTGATCTTACCTTGCTCAAAAACGGAATTACCGACCGTCAGCTTGGCGCTTATGCGGAGGCTAAAATCAACGAGGGCGGAGATGAAGTCGGACACGTGATTCAGTTTAGTATAATTCCTTCGTCGCGCACCACCGACAAAATTACTACCGACATAAATTATATCAACAGCTTCAAGAGCAATACGATAGGGGATGGAACTTACGTTATTATCACCGACAGAATCAAGCTTTCCAAGGTGGCGACCGTTGCTGATAAGTTTAAGGATTTGTTGCCGGAAGAATTGTACATGACTTTTGTATTGAAATTTGATGAGAGCGATGCCAAATTTAATTTCGTACCGTACTATAGAATAAACGAAATGGACGTTGAGGCAGAGGAAACCTTGCTTTCTCTCATCGAACTTACGATGCAGGAAATGAACGATATCGTAGAGGAAAACGCAGGCAAGTGTATCCAGCCTGTCAACGATTTGTTCGGCGACGTGGAGGACATGGTAGATTTGCCACAAGGTACGTATGCCTTGAACTATAACTTTACTGAAATTACCGATGCAACTACTGCTCGCGGTAAGTTTACCGTAGGAATTTCGATAGCAATCTAATTGTTGTAAATAGACATTTATAGAAAAAGCCTGATGAAAATCGGGCTTTTGAATTGGGAGAAAATGACTACTACTTTGATGATTTCCGCGCTGACCTGCGGATTAATGCTGGTTGTCGTGCTAAAAAAGCCGAGCGTCTGCATCAGTATAAAGAATAAAAATTTTAGCGTAGGCACGTATTGGATCGTTGCGCTAATAGGCGCGGTTGCCTTGATCGTTGCGCGCTCGGTTTCGCTTGGGCAGGTGTGGCGGGGCATAACCGCCGATACGGCAATCAACCCAATAAAAATCCTCGCGTTGTTCATTTCCATGACGGCGTTGTCGGTTTTTTTGGACGAAATGGGCTTTTTTGCTTACCTTGCGGCAAAGAGCGTATCGGGAGCAAAGGGACAAAAGAGCTTTTTCGTTAAGCTGTTTATTTTGGTGTCGGTGCTTACGGTTTTCACCTCCAACGACGTCATAATCCTTACCTTTACGCCCTTCATTTGCTGCTACGCTAAAAACGCCGGGGTTAATCCCGTGCCTTATCTTGTATCCGAATTCGTTGCAGCAAACACTTTTAGCCTAACCTTTATTATCGGCAACCCCACCAACATCTATCTCGCTACGTTTTGCGGAATAAGCTTTGGTAAATATTTTTCGGTAATGGTTATTCCGGCTTTGCTGGCGGGGCTTACGGGCTTTGCCGTAACCTATTTGGTGTTCCGCCGTCAGCTATCTCAGCCTCTTCAAAAGACCGAGGCGCAGGCAGAAATAAAGGACAAGCCGTTGCTCGTTGTGGGGTTGATAGCCCTCGGTAGTTGCACCGTGCTACTTGCGATTTCCTCGTATTTGGGCTTTGAAATGTGGTTAATTTCGGTGACTTTTGCGCTCGCTTTGATTGTGGTTGCTACGGTATATTCGCTTATTAGGGGCAAAAAGCCTGCAGCAGTGGGCAAAACTTTGTGTCGTTTGCCGTTTGAGCTCGTGCCTTTCGTGCTTTCGATGTTTGCAATAGTGCTCGCCTTGGATTTGCACGGCGTAACGGAAAAAATCGCTATGATTTTGGACCAAGGGTATGCTTCCGGGTTGACCTACGGCTTGGGCTCGGTAGTGTTTGCGAATTTGATTAACAATATCCCTATGAGCGTGTTGTTTGGAGCAGTAACCGCCTACGCGCCTAGCCACACGGTTTTGGCTGTTTATTCGGCAATAATCGGCTCTAATATCGGTGCGTTTTTAACTCCCGTAGGTGCGCTTGCCGGTATAATGTGGCTGAATATTTTAAAAGAAAAAGAAGTTAAGTTCACTTTTAGGGACTTTGTCAAGTACGGCGTCGTATTGGCGCTGCCCGTGCTTGCTGCGGCGGTGGGCGGATTGTACCTAATGCTGGCAGTACTCTAAAGATTATAATTTTCGTTAGGTATTTTTTTTGAGTGATCGTGCAAAAAGCCAATGCCGTTTCTCAAAAATGTGATGCACACAAAACCGTTGTAAATTTAAGGAGATCAAATGACTTTTATACAAGAAATTTTGCAAAAATCTCATTTATTGATAGGATTAGTTTTGTCCGACGGTAAAAACGCGGAGTTTGACAAAATCAAGCTTCGTTTGGTCAAGGGCAAAAGTGATTACTTTCAGGCGGAAAAATTCAAGGGCGACAAGGTTTTTCACCAAAATTTTGCGCCGAGTGAGGTGGAGGCGTTTTTGACTGAGGCACTGACCGTTTATCGCCAAGCCTGCGCAACGCTGGCTGGAGAAACGATCCAAGCAGTTTTTTATGGTAAAAAGACTAAAATAAAGCGCACGGCTAATTCCTTGAATGTAGTAGAGCAGTCGCACAACCGAAAAAAGAATTATATATTTGAAGAGGGCGAAAGCGTTGCTCCGCTTTTTGATCTGGGGATTTTTACCAGAGAAGGAAAAATCGCAAAGGATAAGTACGACAAGTTCAAGCAAATTAACCGCTTTATCGAGATTGTAGACGAGGCAATCGAAGGTGACGACAAATTTACGATAGCGGATTTTGGTTGCGGAAAATCTTATCTTACCTTTTTGTTGTACCATTATCTTACCGTCAAGCGAGGCTTTAGCGTGGACGTTACCGGCTACGACCTTAAAGCTGACGTGGTGCAAAAATGCAACGAAACGGCAAAAAAATATGGCTACGAAAACCTTTCGTTTTACTGTGGGGACGTTGCCAAGGAAAGCATCAAGCCGGGTACGGACATGATGGTTACGTTGCACGCCTGCGACACCGCCACCGATTACGCAATAGCGACGGCGATAAAAAGCGGAGTAAAATATCTGTTTAGCGTGCCTTGTTGCCAGCACGAAATCAATCTTTGCATCAAAAAGGGCGGGGACTACGATATTTTGATGCGCCACGGACTGATAAAAGAGCGTTTTTGCGCGTTACTGACAGACGCAATACGAGCAGAGGTGTTGGAGGATTTTGGATATAAAACTGAAATTATTGAGTTCGTGGACTTTGAACACTCGCCAAAAAACCTAATGATTCGCGCTGTAAAAACGGGCAATCCTATGCTTAGCAAAAAACAAAAAATGCTTGATCTTTGCCGTAAATATTCTATTTCTCAAACGCTTCTCAATCTCGTTTACGGCAAGTAGCTGTCGCAAAAAACCATACACGTATCTTGAAATTTGTGACGGTATACGTGCGGAGCAGATGCTGCGCGCAAAATATATTTAATGCGAGCAATAGAATAACAAAATGACAAAAGAAAAATCCTCACAGCCCAGCGCCGTGAGGATTTTTTGCAATCGGTAGAGATATTCCCTACTGCTCAAAAAGAGAAAAAGAACAATCATCTGATAATGAGTTTGTGATTTTAAAGCTTCAAAAAAGCCTATAAGCAGATTAAACGCCTGCGTGCGCCAAGGATTTTTTTATGGTAGCAGGATTTTCTTTCGCTACCTTTTTGCAATAAAAGCTGGCCGTTTCGTAAACGGTTTGCAAATTTTGATTTTGTTCCGAGCCGCTGCAAAAATAGTCTACTATTTGCGCAAAGGTTTCGTCATCCACGCTGAGTTGCAAGACGATCGCCTTGTTTTTTGCCAAAGAGTTGATTTTTGTCGAGGCGAGACGCAGATAGTCGTAGGTGCTTTGGGCGGCGCTTTGTGGCAAAAGAAAAATAGCGTTGCCATCGCGAGTGGCTTTGCCCAGGGCTTCCATCGCCACGCCCAACGAATTTATCGTGGACAAGTCCAGCGCATAATATATGTCCGATTTATAAGAAAAGCGTTTGTCAGATGCGATAACGAACCGTTTCATGCCGTCCTCCGTGCTTGAATTATTTTACTATCTAGTTTTCAATACTATATTATATTGTTTTAGTGTTGATGTCAAGTGTTTTGCGCTAAAAAACTTGCATGTTTATTCTTTTTGTGGTAAAATCTACCTTGAGGTGAGATTATGGATGCTTTTGAGCAGGAAATTTTAAATATTGAGAGAGATCTCGCACAGTTCCGTTTGCAACGCTACGAGGAGCTTCCCGACATCGATTTGTACATGGAGCAGGTTGTTGCTTACGTAAACAAGCATTTGGAAGTTTTTAACCGTAGCGGAGATATTCCGATTACGCCGTCTATGATAAACAACTACGTTAAGTATGGGATTATTCCGCCACCTGACAAGAAGAAATACAAGCGCCGTCATATCGCGTATATTTACGCCGTATATTTTCTCAAGCAGGCGCTGACCATGAGCCAAATAAAAGCAATCATCCGCCAGCAAATTAAGAGCAATGACGAGAGATCAGCATACGAATTTTTTTGCACCGAGCTGGAGCGTGCCTTAAAAAACTGCTGTGGCTTGAGCCAAGCCGAACCACCTGCGCTCAAAGCCGAAGATTACGCGCTAAAATATTCCGCCGTTGCTATCGCCAACAAGCTTTACGCGCAAAAGATTATTGAGCTGGTAAAAGAGCCAGAGGATGAGCAAAACGGCACGGACGAGCAACGGGTAGAGCAGAAGATGGATAAAAAGGCAGAAAAAATAAAGGTCAAGCAAGAAAGCAAGGCTGTGGATAAAAAGACCAAGGAAAAGTCAGAAAAAAAGAAATCTGATAAAAAAGTCAAGGAACAAAATACTTTGGAAAATTAGTAGTGAGTGAAAAAAGTGTCTTTCGAAAAATCGTAAGATGCTTTTTTTACAATACAAGAAGATACTTTTTACAACAAATTGTGACCGCCTTGGGCAAAACGTCCAAAGAAATAGTTTGGGCGGAACAAGCGGTAAAGCGCGCAAGATGGTCCTCAAAAAACGCTTTTAACGCAAAGCGGCTAGCTTTTTGGGCAGACGACTTTTTTGTCCGACGGCAGTAAAGCAAGATACTGAAGGAACTTCTCCTTGCGCACGGGCATAACTGGGTGTTTTTCGTCGTCAAAAATCAGCACCAGTGCCGGTCGTATGCCGTTGTGCTCGTCTGTAAAGTAATAGCAAATCAGCTTATTTTGCTTAATTAGTTTTGTTGCTGTTGCGTGGTAGTTGTAATACATGCGATTATTATGTGTAAATTCGCAGTTTTTTTGTGAGCGTGACGAAAAAAATCGCATACGCTATGTGGTTTTTACAAAATTTTACTGATGGGAATGTCAAAAATTGATATTTCGCATCGATTTTTTGTATTTTAGCGTATTTTTTTGTTTATTTTTAATAAATTTTTTAAAAACATATTGACAGTTTGTGTTTTTTTTCGTATAATTATTGTAAGAAAAGTTTGGAAAGTCTCGGTACGTGTTGCCAAGTTGTCGACAAAGATGTTTAATCGGATTGTTCGGCAAGAAAAGTTACCTCATCTGCCTCAGAGTTTCCGCCTTACGACAAGAAAAAATTTATTATAAAGGAGAAAGATTATGGAATTAATGCTACATACTTTGATTATAATCTTTATGATCTTCCTGTGCTCACTGTGTCTTTTCGCCGTTATCGTTATAGCGCGTGATTTGATCCGCGAAAGCAACAAGGGTCATAAAGAAGAACCTGTTCGCCCTGCTCCGGTTGAAGAGGTCAAGGCTTTACCGATAGTTGCTCCGCAGCCTGAAGTTAAAGAGCCTGAGCCGGAACCTGTTGCGGAAGTAGAACCGCAGCCGTTGCCTGCACCGGTACCTGTAGAAGAAGTTGCCGCTACCGCTGATGACGGAAATTCGGTTGCCTTTTCTACCGTTACCCAAACTATGGAAGAAAAATACGCGGCTATGTCTTCGGAATACAGAAGATATTTTGATGACATCATCAAGCATGCGCTTTCCAAAGAGGGAGTTAAGGAATTTAAGCACAACGGTTCGTACGATTACAAAATCGGTTCGTACAAGGTTTTGCGCCTTATGATTAAGCGTAGCGAAATCGTTTGCGAATTCCACCTTATTGACAGGGATTTCCGTTCGTTTGCAAGCGCAAGCAATATCAAGATGAAGAGTGCTGCTACTTCGGTTAGAGTTACCGAGCCTGCGGCAGTTGGTGTAGTAAAAGACGGTATCGATCTTGTTTGCACTCAGATTGAGGCTGACAAGGCTTACAAAAAGGAGCTTGCAAGAGAAAAGAGAAGAGAAAAGAGAAAGCAGGCTGAGGCAAAGGAAGAACAATAAGTTCTTTGACGAGATAATAGAATAAAAGCTACGGCAAAAGTCGTAGTTTTTTTATTTTGGTTACTTTGCACCCTCCGATTTGTTTTTCGAGCAAAATGGCTACGCAATCCGCTGTGGTTTTTAATAGCAAATATGATCAAGCTAAATTTTTACATAGCATTTTGTATACATACCTCAAATTCTTGTAATTTTGTAAAAAAAGTTATATAATAATAAAAAAGCTTGCATGAATGAGAGTGGCGTGATGGATTTTGTGGGCGAGTAGCCTAACAAAAATCTAGTTTTGCCACGACGGAAATTTCCTTGCTGAAACAGCGCAAAGGAGGAATAATGCAGAAGATTTATCAACAAGAACTGTTAGAACTCTTTGACGCACAGCTTGCGCCCACCGAGCTCGTGGAAAGGCTGGAAAACTATCATTACAGCGATGTTTCCGATGCACTCGAGCAGACAACGGCACAAAAGCGTTTTGAAATTTATACTGCGCTGGGATTGGAGCGAACGGCGGAGATTTTTTCGTATTACGAAAATGTTGACGCATATATCGGAGAACTTGAGCCGGGGTACGCTGCAGACCTTTTGGAGCAAATGTACTCGGCGGACGCTGCGTACGTACTCAGCGAGCTGGATGAAGAGCAAAAGGATGCGATTATCGAGCTCATGGAAGAGGATGCGCAGGAGTCGGTCAAGATTATCGAGTCCTACGACGAAGAGCAAATCGGTAGTTACATGACTGATAACTTTATTGCTATTCCGCTCGATTCCACCATTAAGTCTGCTATGTCGGGCATGGTGAGAGAGGCGGGCGAGCACGATAATATTTTTACGCTGTACGTGGTTGATTCCGAAGGCAAATACGCGGGAGCAGTTAGGCTAAAAGACCTGATTACCGCGCGAAAAGAGAGCCAATTTTCTCCGCTCGTAATGACTTCGTACCCTACCTTTTACGACGACGAGCTAATGAGCGATTGTATCGAAAAGCTCAAGGACTACGGCGAAACGTCCATTCCCGTACTCAACCGCAAGAATGAAATTGTTGGCGTATTGACGGGCGAAAACGTAATCGAGGCAACCGAAGAAGAATTTGCTGACGATTATGCAAAGCTCGGTGGCTTGACCGAAGAAGAGGAAACCGAAGAGCCGGTGCTTAAATCGATAAAAAAGCGTATTCCGTGGCTTGTCGTGTTGTTGTTTTTGGGGCTGGCGGTTAGCAGCGTCGTTTCGGCATTCGAAACAGTAATAGCGGCGCTACCAGTAGTGGTATTTTTTCAATCAATGATATTAGGTATGGCAGGTAACGTGGGAACGCAATCGCTTGCCGTAACGATTCGCAATCTTTCGGACGTTAACTCGCCCGAGGAGAAAAAACGTCAGCGAAAAGTAATTTTCAAGGAGCTAAAGCTTGGATTTGTAAACGGACTCATTATAGGTCTAATTTCGTTTGCGTTGGTGCTGGTTTATTTGGTGGTTAAGCGCCAAGAGATTATGTCGGGTAGCGGATACGTTTTGTCTGATGCGTTGCTGGTCAGTGCAATAACTGGCGCAAGCATGCTTGCATCCATTACTCTTGCAGGGGGAATTGGTACGATTTTCCCGTTGCTTCTTTCAAAAATGCATATCGATCCTGCCGTAGCTTCGGGGCCGTTCATCACCACGGTCAACGATATTGTTGCAGTTTTGGTGTACTATGGCTTGACGTTTTTGATGTTTATGGTAATAATCTAGTGCAGGAGTATAAGCGAGTTTGGTCGCAAAAATCACGGTACGCTATCGGTAATTTGTGACGCAGATATAATTCCATTGCGAAAAAAATGAACTGCTTGTAGCAATAAAGGATTAGTCGCAAACAAAAATATACGCATACAAAAAAGACGAACGCATTTGTTCGTCTTTTTTTTGGCGCGCCTAGAAGGATGGCGGGCGAATCTAATCGCCCTTGAACTAACGCTGACGCGTTGGTTCGCGCTCTCTTGCCGAAAAAGCTAAACGCCCACCAAGCTTATCTTACGGCAAGGGGTTCTCACCACTAAGCATACGCAAAAAAAGAGCCCAAGTTGACAAGCAACTTAGACTCTTTTTTTGGCGCGCCTAGAAGGATTCGAACCCTCACGCTGAGTTCCGAAGACTCATGTGCTATCCATTACACTATAGACGCAAATTACTAGTATATTATACTCGTTAGCTGGCAAAAATGTCAAATGCTTATTGTAGTTTAAGTGTAGAGAGGTGAGCAAAGCGACAAAAAACGGCAGTTTTTGTATTAAGGCGCTTTGGTTTTGTGCGCAAAATTTATGGAGACAAAACGGCATAATAAAAAATAAATTCTTTGGTACCGCCAAAGTTAATATGCAGTAAACAAATTCCGTTTACAATAAAATAGCGTTGCAGATAGAAATTGAGCCAAAACGCCCAAAATTTCGGCAGATTTATCTTTTTTGCAGATATTATTCGTTTTTTTGGGCAAATGCCATTTGACAGAAAAACTTTGTGGCAGTATAATATATAATATGGAAATTCAGACCCCGCAGACAATTTGGAAAGATTACGACAAATCGGGCGCTACTAACGAAACGGTTGTTTCTACCGTGGATCATGGCGATTACCTGGAAAGTTGCGTGTATTTTAACGGAGAAAAGGCTGACGACGGCATTGCGCGTATTTGTGCGCAGCTCTTTTTGCCGAAAAAAGACGGGCCCGTGCCTGCCGTACTCTTTTTTGACGACGAAAAAAATCATTTGGGAATAACTCACGTCAGCGCTCTTTTGGAAGAGGGGCTTGCGGTGCTCGTGGTGGATTACGTAGGTAAATTGCCGGGCAAGAGCAGATACACATTGTATCCCGACTCGCTCAACCCGCAGACCAAAGAGGAATTTCCGGAGGATATGCGCCAAAGCCGTACTTACATTTACGGTTGCGTAGGATTCAAGGCGCTCAACTATTTGCTCAGCAAGGATTTCGTGGACAAGGACAGAATCGGTGTTCTCGGCGCGGGCGAGGCGGGCGCAATAGTTTGGACGCTTTCGGTAAAGGAAAAGCTCAAGGCAGGTATGACTTTTTACGGCGGTGGATTTTTCCGTGACGAAAAGCGCGACGACCTCAAATTCCTCGCGTACAAGGCTGCGTTTGACGTAAGAAGCTGTGCCCAGCATTCACTTTTTCCGGTGCTGATCCAAGGCACCAGCAACGAACGCAACAGCTCTCTCGATTATCTCAACGAGCTGTATAACTGTAGCGACGAGAATTATTTTTCGATAGCACCGCGTGCCAATCGCTCTATAATTACTCCGCAAAAGAAAAATATCAAGTATTGGTTTGCGTACATGCTGGCGGACAGAGGCTACGCGCCCATTCCACCGACGATCAACGCGCGCGAAAGCGACGGCAAGCTTTACTACGACCTCGAGGTTGACGTGAACAACGAAGTCACTTTCGTCAAGCTCTACACCTATCAGGGCGAGGACGAAGCCGCTTTCCGCAATTGGAGCGAACAAAAGATAGTCAAAATTTCGGAGGGAAAATATATTTCCAAGGTGGACGTTTATACCGAAAACGAACCGATTCGTGCGTTCGTTACCGTGAAATATAAGCACTCGCTGTATCTTTGCTCTCCGGTATTGCTCAAACGACCTAAACAAATGAAGGTTTTGGCTGACCCAAGAACGAGCCGTTTGATTTACGAAAGCGACATGGGGCTGGACGACTTTATAGTGCCCAACGATTACGACCTTAATCACGACGAGGAAAAGCTGGTTATGAAAAAAGGTCCGCACGATATCGAGGGCGTTTGCTCTATGACGGGACAGCTTATGACATTTAAGCTGGGCGACCACAAGTACAGAGGCCAAGGTGATACGCTACTCAAAATTTTGCTTTACGTAGAGCAAAAGTGCAACGTTACCTTTACCGTTATGGACCGTTCGCGAGACGTGTTTGAGTTCGTAAAGACCTTTGAGCCAGAGGACGGTTGGGCGTCGGTATCCTTGGCGTCCTTCGACTTCAAGTCCCAAAAGAGGGTGCTTTCGGATTGGAGCGAGATAGTTTCTATAAGAATATACAGCGGTGACGCAAAGCTGCTACTCGGTTCAATGTTGTGGGTGTAATATGAAGGACGAGATTATCCTCGGTGATAACGAGGGGCAACTTAATAACGTCTTGGGTAGCGATAACGAGGTAGCGTATAACGAAAATTGTGACACAGCCGTAGCGACCGCCCTTGAAAAATCTGCTGATCAGCCGACTGTAACGGACGGAGATTCGTTGGATGAGACGAAGATTGCGGAGCAGAGCGAAGCAGAAAATCCGACTTCGCTCGATAAGTCAAAAAGAAAAAGGAACGTTCTTAACGCAGTTTGCATTTCGCTTATAATCGTATTGCTCGCAATAGCTGTGTTCGTAAACGTATTTCAGTTGTGTCTCGTCGTGGGCTCAAGCATGGATCCTACTCTTTGCGACGGCGAATTTTTGCTTATGCAGAAGGTGGGTGTTGAGATAAACCGAGGCGATATAGTTACGCTTAACGTAAAAGAAGAGGACAAGTACCCTATCATAAAGCGCGTAGTTGCCATCAAGGGTGACAGGGTAGTGTTTATGTACGATGAAAACGACAGCGTTTTACTGTATATAGACAAGGGCAACGGATTTGAACTTCAACAAGAAAAATACGTAAAGGACGGAAAGATGTCTTATTCCGTTTTTGGTACGTTCAAGCAGTTCAGCGACGGTAATTTCAGAATTTCGCCAAAATGCGATGTGGATGAAATTCAACCGGGTTGTATCATACAAGTAGACGGGCTGTTCGTTTTGGGCGACAACCGCGACAATTCCTACGATTCCAGACAATACGGAGTTATTCCGTACGAAAATGTGCAGAGTAAGGTGGTAAAAGAGCTCAAAAAAGGGTCTTTTGCCGAAAAAATATTGAAAATACTATTCAATGCCGACTAATATGGCATATAAAAACAAGGAGAAAATTATGGTAAAGATTTCGACGGATTCTACGGCAGATTTGGAACATTTGTTCAAGGCGGAGGATATAAACGTTATTCCGCTCGTGGTTAATCTTGGCGGAGTTGACTATTATGACGGAGAAAGCATCGAGGCGCAGGATATTTTTAAATTCTACGACGAGAAGAAAATGCTTCCAAAAACTTCGGCGCGTAGCGTAACGGAATACGTAGAGTATTTCACAAAGCTTCGCGAGGACGGAAGCGAGGTAGTGCACATTTCCATTTCGGAGAACCTTTCCTGCACTTGCAGCAATGCAAAGCTTGCCGCTGAGGAGGTTGGCGGAGTGTATGTGGTGGATTCGCAGTCGCTTTCCACGGGTATAGGTTTGTTGGTTCTCAAAGCAGTGGATTACAAAAAAGAAGGGAAACCCGCCGCTGAAATAGCTAAGATTCTCACCAAGCTTGCTCCGCGCGTTCAGGCATCGTTTATGGTGGACACTATGGAATATCTTCACAAGGGTGGAAGATGTAGCGGTATGGCAAAGCTCGTTGCGGGCGTGCTCAAGATTAAACCGACTCTTTACCTCAAGGAAGGCAAAATTCAGGTCGGTCAAAAGTATATGGGAAGTTTCTCAAAAAATATTCTCAAATACGTTGAGGCGACCTTGGAGCAGCACAGTAATCCCGATTTAAGAAGAATTTTCGTTACACATACTTTTTCTTCGGACGAGGATGTTCAAAGGGTTAAGGACAAAATCAAGGAACTTAGACCGGACTTCGAGGAAATTATCGAGACTCACGCAGGCTGTACGGTAACCGCTCATTGTGGCAAAAATACTTTGGGAATACTTTATATCAACAAGGATTAATTTAATAGGGACTGAATTTGAAAATAAGGGAATTAACAAAAAAATCCGTAGCGGCTTTGGTATCGATAGCGCTTTTAGTAACGTTGGTTTTGCTCAAAAACAGCACGTCCGTATCGGAGTGGATAGCGATTAACCTTTCTCGCAAATGGGTTGCGGTTTTTGGTAGGATTTTTAGCATAATTCCTTTTTCGGTTTATGAACTGGGTTTGTATACGGCGGGAATTGCGGTTTTGGCAGTTGCCGTCGTTTTGGTAAAAAGGTTAGCAAAACGGCAGTACGTACCTGCCGTAAGCTTACTGTTTGCAACGATTACAGTAGTGTTTTCTTGTCTAAGCGTTTATACGCTAAGCGCGGGATTCAATTACAACCGTTCCGAAATTTCCTTGCCCGGCAAGGATTACGCGCTTACCGACCAAGAGGTTAGGCAGTACAGCCAGTTTTTTATGGATGACTTCAACCACCTCTCAAACAAGGTGAAACGTGACGAAAACGGTATCGTTAAATGTCCGTATTCCTTTGATAAGCTTAATTCCGTTTTGCAAAAGGAGTTCAAAAAGCTTGGCGGGGGTTATGTCTCCAGGTACACTCCGCGTGGTAAGAAAATCCTCTCGTCGTGGATAATGTCGCAAATGCATTTTACTGGAGTTTTCTTTGCTCCGTATGGCGAGGTGAACGTCAACGCGATTATGCCCGATATCGATTTGCCGGTGACTTTGGCGCACGAGATGGCTCACGCAAAGGGAGTTATGCGCGAGGATGAGGCAAATATGATTGCTTATTATCTGACCTGTGGCAGCGATGACGAGTATATCAGGTATTGCGGATATTCGGCGGTAATAAGCAGAGTGCTGTCGGCGGTGCATTTTGACGACGATTTGCGCGGTGAGTTGTACTCGTCCATTGATCAAAAAATTCGCGATGACTTTAATTCCGTGGGGGAATTTTGGAGCAACTACAACCTGTTTTCCAAGATTTCAAACTTTTTCAACAACCTTTATCTAAAGCTTCAGGGTGTTAAGGATGGTACCGGCAGTTACGTTGATGACGACGTGATTATAGACGTGCCGGTAGAGGACGGGTCGGGCAATATCATAATCGAGAGCAGATATATTTATTCCGATTTGCAAAAGACATTGTATTTTTTGCTTAAAGAGCGTGCAACAAGGAGCTAAAATCTGCTTTGGGGTGCAAAAATACCGCCCCAAAATTACAAATTACGGCAAAAATACTTGATAAATGGCAAGTGTTTGTGATATACTAAAAAATGAGTATCGCTGTGGGTGATACTATGGAGGATGTGAATTGAAATCAGGCACCAAAGGAATGATTCTCGTAGCCGTTCTTTTGCTGGCAATGTTTATATTCGGTTTTTACTGGATGTATACGAGCAGTACGCCGGAGGGTAACTATAACAACCTTATTGAAGATATGGAAAACTACAGAGTGGCTTCCATTTCTATCAATGACGATACTGCAACAGTAAAATTAATCGACGGTTACAAGTACAAAAAAAGTTCTACCTACAAGGTTTACGTTAGAGACGAGGTTCTTCTCGAGAAAATAGACGAGATTTACGACGGCAAGGATTTGCCGAAAATCGTTCTTAATAACCGTTATGGTGTGGACGTTTGGAACATAATTTCAACGGTTTTGATGGTAGGCGTCGGAATTTTCATTGTGATTATGCTGTTTAGGGCAATCAGCAACAGCAATCGCCAAGCCGTTGATTTTTCCAAGAGCAGCGCAACCGCACAGCGAGATCTAAAGGTTAGATTTACCGACGTTGCAGGCGCGGACGAAGAAAAAGAGGAACTGCAGGAAATAGTTGAATTTTTGAAAAACCCTCAAAAGTTCAGCGCGGTGGGAGCGAGAATTCCGCGAGGCGTTTTGCTCGTAGGACCTCCGGGAACAGGTAAAACTTTGCTCGCAAAGGCTGTTTCGGGCGAGGCGAGCGTACCGTTTTTCTCCATCTCCGGTTCGGACTTTGTGGAAATGTACGTGGGCGTGGGCGCAAGCCGTGTAAGAAGCCTTTTTGATACGGCAAAAAAGAACAGTCCATGTATAATATTTATTGACGAAATAGACGCAGTCGGCAGACAGCGTGGAGCAGGCTTGGGTGGCGGTCACGACGAGAGAGAGCAAACGCTCAACCAGTTGCTCGTTCAGATGGACGGCTTCCAGACCAACAACGACATTATCGTTATGGCGGCGACCAACCGCTCGGACGTTCTCGATCCGGCGTTGCTCAGACCTGGTAGATTTGACAGACAAATTCACGTCAATCTCCCTGACGTACGAGGCAGAGAGGCGATATTCAAGGTTCACGCGCGTAACAAGCCTATTTCTGCGGAAATCGACTTCAAAATTCTTGCCCGTATGACCAGCGGATTCAGCGGAGCGGACATTTCCAATCTTCTCAACGAGGCGGCAATACTTTGCGCACGCAAGGGCAGAAAGGAAATCGTTATGCAGGACATCTACGAGGGAATTAACAAGGTTCTTATCGGTCCGCAAAAGAAATCCCGTTTGGTTACCGAGGTCGACAAGCGCATCACCGCTTATCACGAGGCTGGACACGCTATCGTTGCCAAGGTCAATCCGCATTGTCATCCCGTACACGAGGTATCCATTATTTCCCGTGGCGGTGCGGCGGGTTATACCATGACCAGACCGGAAGACGACAACGACCACATGAGATTCAATCATCTCAAAGGCACTTTGGCCATGACTTTTGGTGGAAGGGCAGCCGAGGAGATTGTAATAAAAGATATTACCACCGGCGCGCAGGCGGACATTAGACAAGCTACTGCGATTGCGCGAAAGATGGTTACCGAGTGGGGTATGTCCGATTTGGGACCGGTGTTCTACGGCACTTCGGGAGAGGTTTTCCTTGGCCGTGACTATGGCGCTTCGCATTCGTATTCCGACGATATGGCGTCCAAGATAGACGGCGAGGTTAACAAAATTATCTCGCAGGCGCACGAGGAAGCGCTCAAGATTTTGAACGACAACCGCAGCAAGCTGGACGTTATGGCGAGAGTGCTTATAGAGTGCGAAACCATTTACGCCCAAGACGTAGAGATGATTATGCAGGGGCATACGGCTGACGAGGTTAAGAAAGCCTTGGAAGAGCGACTTGCTACCGAAAAGAAGTCTGTAAAAACGGAAGTTACGGCAACCAAGCCGACGGAAGATAATAAAAATTAAGGAAATACAATTATGAAAAAGAAGGTCAAAGTATCAATCATTGTTGCAAGTTCGGTAGTAGCTGCAATTATCGCGGCTGTACTTATTATGAGTTTTGTAAACGTGGCTCCTATGGATTACTTTAAGGGTTATGAGAGAGTTGCAGTTTTGACGTCGTCGCAGTACGAAAAGCCTGAAACTGCTGAAAACAAGCTCGCATTAAAGAAAGCTTTGGGAAAAACTAAGTTCAGCGTTATGCACGCGGTTTTGGAAGGTAAATTCGACTACGCTCCTAACGTAATCAAAGACGGCGAAGGCGAAATTGCGTATCTTTCGGTAAGCGAAATCAAAAATCTCGCTCCTACTGCTTCTACCCAAATGCTCAAGTTCTATTACGGCAAGACCAAGACCATCAAGCTTGGTGGCGTTATCGTAAAGTACGACAGAATGATAGTAGAGTATGCTTATGGTGACGGAGAAATCATCAACGTTACCTGCACTCCTTATCTTGAGGCAAATATCGACAATAATTTGCTCGAGGACGAGGCTGACGAAAATGGATTTATCGGTTCGATTTACTACAAAGTTCCACAGTTCAAACTTCGTATGAATACTTCGGCACTTTTCGACGCAGTAAAGGATCTTTAATCCTTTTGTCACCGAGGTTTTGTAGCTAAACTCTCGGTACGTATACGATATTTTTTGACAAACAAGCACTCATTATTTGGGTGCTTTTTTTGTTTTGGGCGACAGCTTGCTTTGCGGTAATCATATTTTTTGCGTACGAAAAGTATAATAATATAACTGCTTTTTGTAAGGGGAATAATGATGTTTTACTTGTCGGAGAGTGAAGTGCTCAAAAGTTTGGGCAGTGGCGAAAATGGCTTGAGCGCAGGAAATGCGACGGCGCGGTTGAAGAACGGACGCAATGAATTGCCACAGCACGGTAAAAACAGCTGGATTTTGACGTATCTTGCGCAGTTTAAGGACTTGATGGTGATTTTGCTTATTGCGGCGGCGGCAGTAAGTGCGCTTGCGGCATTTTTTGAGGGCAACGGCGATGGGCTCGTGGATACGTTTATTATAGTGTTTATAATTTTTCTTAACGCGACCGTGGGGTTCGTACAGCAATTTAAGGCGGATAGAGCGCTGGAAAGATTAAAAAAGATTACTGCTAGCGAGTGCACGGTGCTGCGTGACGGCAAACCGATAAAAATCGACGCAAGCCTGCTCGTAAAGGGCGACGTCGTTTTGCTGGAAGAAGGCGACGTAGTGCCTGCGGATTTGCGACTGATTGAGTGTGAAGGACTGCTGACTGACGAAAGCGCGCTTACGGGTGAGTCGGTGCGTTCGACAAAACGTTTGGGAACGTTGGCGAAAAACACCGCGCTGGGGGATAGGAAAAATTGCTGCTTTTCCTCAACCTTCGTCGTCAAAGGGCGGGGACGTGGCGTGGTTTTTGCGACGGGCACGGATACCGAGATAGGAAAAATCGCAAAGCTTATCGGTGGGAAGGAGGATTTGACTCCGCTCCAAAAACAGCTTGTGGGACTAGGCAAAGTTATTTCGCTCACAGTGATTGCAGTGGCGGTGATTATATTTGCTACCAACCTGTTTTTTGGTGAGAGCTTACTCAAAAACTTTATGAGCGCGGTTGCGATAGCCGTAGCCGCCGTGCCCGAGGGTATGCCTGCGGTAGTAACGATAATTATGGCTATGGGCATGCAAAAAATGGCGACAGCGGGCGCAGTGGTGCGCAAGCTTCATGTAGTGGAAACGCTGGGCAGTTGTACTGCGATTTGCTCGGACAAAACTGGTACGCTTACTCAAAACCGCATGAGTGTGGTAAGAGTGGAGGCAAAAAGCGAGGCGGCTGTGCTTATGCGCAAGTGTATGCTCGCTTGCAATACCGTTACGGTGGGCAAAAAGGGACTTTTGGGTGACCCGACCGAAGTTGCGCTTGTGGAGTACGCGAGCGCAGGAGGCAAATTTACTCCGCAAAGGGTGCAAAGCATTTTGCCGTTTGACTCGGATAGAAAGATGATGAGCGTGCAATCGGATGGTACGACCTTTTGCAAGGGCGCACCCGACGTGATTATAAAAAAATGCAAGTATATTTTTGACGGAAATTTGAGGGAGATTACTCCTAATGATCAAAAAAACGTGGTACGTACCCTGGAAAACATGAGCGCGGATGCGTTACGCGTGCTGGGGTTTGCGTACAAAAACGGAGAATTTTGCGAGGAAGAATTAGTGTTTTTGGGGCTAGTTGGTATGATTGATCCACCAAAGCCCGAGGCAAAACGTGCCGTAGAGCTGTGCAAGCGCGCCCGTATCAGAGCGGTAATGATTACGGGTGACCACAAAAATACGGCTCTTGCAATAGCCAAAGGGCTGGATATTGCAACGCGCGAGGACGAGGTTATTACGGGCGACGAGCTGGAAAGGCTGAGTGACGAGAGGCTGCGCTCGGTTATAAAAAAGTATTCCGTTTTTGCCAGAGTTTCGCCTCATCACAAGCTGCGCATAGTAGAAGCGCTAAAATCGGTGGGTGAAGTTGTTGCTATGACGGGTGACGGAATTAACGACGCACCTGCAATAAAGCGCGCCGACGTGGGAATTTCGATGGGTAGCGGAACGGACGTTACGAAAAACGCGTCCGACATGGTGGTTGCCGACGACAATTTCGCTACGATAGTGGTGGCTGTAAAAGAAGGACGACGCATTTTCGCCAACATAAAAAAGACGGTTAATTTCTTTTTGGCAACTAATCTTGCCGAAGTTGTTTGCATTTTTGTTACGGGAGTGTTTTTGCGCTCGGCAAAGTTTCTTGGCTCGTCGCAGCTATTGTGGATAAATCTGATTACCGATTCTTTTCCCGTCGTTGCGATGGGAGTGGAAAAGGCAGAAAAGAACGTGATGGATTTGCCGCCGCAGAGCGCGAGCAAAAGTATGTTTTCTCGCAGTACGTTGCTGTCCGTGCTTTACTACGGATTGGTGCAAACGGCAATAACCTGCGCTGTGTTCTTCATTACGCTTAGCCGTAGCGATAACCTTACTGCCAGCACAATGGCGTTTTTCACAATGTCGTTCTTGGAGCTGATGCACGCGTTTAACGTCCGCTCCGAACAGTCGGTGACAAAAAACGGATTTTTTGGCAACAAGGTTCTGACCTTTACCGTGATAGGCGCGATAATCCTAAACGTTGCGATGGGTTACGTGCCGTTTGTGGCAGATGCATTTGCGATAAAACCGCTGTCGCTTGGCGAGTGGGCGGTGATAGCTGTCGCTTCGCTGTCCATAATACCTTTTGGCGAGGCCTACAAATTTGTGCTTGCAAAAAAGCGGAGTGCAATTTTGCTTTCAGGCTCGGGTTTGTCTTCAAGCAAAAACCGAAAGCAAGCAAAAAACAAAAATTCGCTCAAAAAGCTTTCAGCGCGCTCAACTTTGATTGATAATTAATTATTTATATGCTATAATACGGTAGTCGGGAAACACTTGTGAGTTACCGACTGCCTTTTTATATCAAGACGGCAAAACGGGAGCGTTTATGAGCAAAATTCTTGTCGCCATGGGCGGTGGAGAAATTAAATCCAAAACTACCTTAAAGATGGACGAATTCGTGGCAAACGAAGCCAAAGCGCGCGCAGCTTTGCAGGGTAGACGCGCAAACGGGTTGTTTATGGGCACGGCAAGCCACGACAGTATGCCGTACTTTAATAGCTTTCGCAAAATCTATACCTCGGTTTACGATATAAAGGCGGAGGTTGGACTGTCCGTTTACGGCGAAATGACCGCTGACAAAATCAAGGACAAGATAGCCGCAGCCGATTTTGTATACGTTGGCGGTGGGGATACGCTGTTTTTGCTCAACCATTGGAAAGAAAAGGGAATTGCCGATATGATGATAGATGCCTACAACGGCGGAAAGCTGATTACTGGCTTGTCGGCAGGCGCGGTGTGTTGGTTCGAAAAGGCGTACAGCGATTACGACATAAAGCCGGGCGAGGTGGGCGAGTACAAGATTCTTGCGGGACTAGGACTCATCAAGGGCGTTATGTGTCCGCATTATGACGAGCGTCCCGAGTTTGATGAGGTTGCCAAGCAGTTTCCGCTGTGCTACGCTGCGGAAAACGATGCTGCGATAGTTTTTGAGGACGGCGTTGCAGTAAAATCGCTTTCTTCGGGCGGAAGAGCATTCGTCTTTGAAAACGGAATCAGGAGAC
>JAFQMX010000049.1 GCA_017396125.1 Clostridia bacterium | reverse complement strand
TCTCCGTCAAGAAATACGCTATCCGGCAAATCCTGTTTGAGCTGCTGGCACACAGTTGTTTTTCCAATTCCCATAGTGCCACCAATCATATATAAAGTTTTCATCATTCGCACCTACAAATTCTGGATTTTCGGTGAGTTTATTATAACATAAAATTAACTTTAATTCAATTTGCTTTGCGTGGTAAAAGAAAACTCGACTTATTAAAAGACGAGTTTTATGATATATTCAATTAAAATCCCTAAGGGAAACGCCCATATAGCAGTCTTTTTTTTGCAATTTTATCTACTTAGATGAAATACCAAACGATACCGAATACAGCGATCACAAGCATAATAATTACGATTACGAGGCTTGCGATTGCGTTTTTGTACTCAGGCGATCTGCGGTTTGCGCTACGCATAACTGCCACGCTTTTGACCAAAGACAGCAACGCGCCCACGATAAAGATTGCAAGTCCTACTACTATTAGAACAGGAAGCTTTTCGTAAATACAAAGTCCTACGATAAGGATGATGGACGCTGCGAGCATCAAAATGTCGCTGAGCTGCTTAATACCAAACGGTACGAAATATCTTACCAAAGCATTTTGTTGTTTTTTCTTTGCCATGTTGTTTTCCTCTTTTTATATTTTATTTGAGATTACGGCTACCAGGCTTGTAAACAGGCACTCCGGTCTTACAAATTGGACACTCGTCTGCTTCGTAAGAAACCACGTCCATGCTAAGAAGCGCTCTGTATGGAATACCAAAATCTACCTTGCCGTTGCTACGGTCCACGATAGACGCTACCGCAACAGGCTCACAACCGATTTCTCTCATAAGCGCAACGACTTCTTTTACCGAACCGCCGGTGGTAACTACATCTTCTACTACGATAACACGGCTACCCTTTGGAATTTCGAATCCTCTTCTAAGAGTCATTTTACCATCCACTCTCTCGGTAAAGTAGTTTGGAACTCTAAGCTGGCGAGCAACCTCGTATCCCATAATAATTCCACCAACAGCAGGCGAAACGACTACGTCAGCGTTGAACTCCTTGAGCTTGAGCGCAAGCTCTCCACAAAGCTTTTCGCTCTCTGCAGTATCTACGAACAATTTTGCGCACTGCATATAGGTGTCACTGTGACGCCCGCTGGTAAGCAAGAAATGGCCTTTGAGTATTCCGCCGGTTTTTTCAAAAGATTCAAGAATATCTTTTTGGGTAAGCATTGTTTTATCCTCCGTATTTGACATCAAGTTTAGCATATTTTGGCAAATAAATCAAGCAAATAACGCATATCCTGCCAAAGCAAGCAAAATTTGACGATGTTTTTTGTAATTAAGCAAGCCCAAGGAAATCAATCCGTGATCAAAGTGCCCTTGAGTTCGTTGATATCCTCTACCTTGAGTTCTTTCATAAGATTCTCAAGGTCAATCGGAAGGGTCTTGCCGATAAGCGGATTATAGAAATTAACCGTGCCTATCTGAATTGCAGACGCACCTGCTATCATAAATTCGGCTATATCCTCCGCCTTTTCGATTCCGCCCAAGCCTATAATAGGAATATTAACCGTTTTGTAGACTTGATATACCATCTTGAGCGCAACAGGTTTTACGCATGCTCCGCTTAGTCCACCAAATACGTTTTTCAAAATCGGTCTGCGGGTGCGATAATCTATCGCCATACCGCCCAAGGTGTTTATGAGCGAAAGCGCGTCTGCTCCGCCGTTTTGAGCAGCAAGAGCGTTTTTGGTAATGTCTGCTACGTTAGGCGAAAGCTTTACGATAAGCGGTTGACGGCAATGCTTTTTTACTTCTTTTGTAATCGCCTCTACTGCGGTCGGCTCGATTCCAAAAGCCATACCGCCTGCCTTTACGTTTGGACAGCTTATATTAAGCTCTATCATATGCGCCGAGGTTTCGCTAACCTTGTCAGCTACGTAACAATAATCTTCTACGGTATTTCCCGCAATATTTACTATAATATTAGTGCCGAGCTTTTCCAAAAAAGGCATTTCGTTTCTTACGAAAGCGTCAACACCTGGATTTTGCAAACCGACGCTGTTGATTATGCCCTTGGTAGTTTCGGCAATACGCGGTGGCGGATTGCCCTCTCTGCGTTCCCTCGTTACGCCCTTTGTACAAATTCCGCCAAGGCTACTAAGGTCATAAAAATTAGCGTACTCTCTTCCAAATCCAAAAGTTCCGCTGGCAGTAATTATAGGGTTTTTGAATTTTACTCCTGCAATATTTACCTTGGTGTTCATAGCACGATCTCCTTAACGTCAAACACAGGTCCGTCTGCGCACACTCTGCTCATGTGCTCCTCGCCGTTTTTTACAGTCTTGCAAGAGCAAACTAGACACGCGCCTATTCCGCAGCCCATACGCTGTTCGGTGGACAAATAAGCCTTGATTCCGTTGTCGATAGCGATTCTTTGCGCAATTTTCATAAACGGATGCGGTCCGCAAATAAGAATAACGTCTGGCTTGATTTCGTCCAAACCTGCCTTTAGATAATCCGTAGGAAATCCCTTGTTGCCATAGCTTCCGTCGTCGGTGCAAACCACCGTCTTGGACTTAGTCGAAAAATCCTCTACGCACATAACCTTGGTCTTGTCACGAAAGCCCAAAAAAGTAAAATATTCTTTGTTAGGATAAGTGCTCATAACGGGATAAAGCGGTGCCGCTCCCATTCCTGCGCCGAGAAGAACGACTCTTTTGTCGCTTTCTTCGAGCTTGAAGCCATTTCCGAGCGAAAGAATAACTTTTAGCTCTGTGCCGATTTTCGCCTTAAAAAGACTGTCAGTACCCGCACCCTTCTTGGCAATCAAAAAGGTAACTGTGTGCTCGGTTATCTCGTAAATTCCGAACGGACGACGAAGCAACGAAGCTCCATCCGGCACCTCGAGATGAGCGAATTGTCCGCCCCTGAACGAGCCAAGATCAAACGGCTCTTTTGACTCGAGAGTGAGTTTGAGAATTCCGTCGTTTATTTCTTCATTAGATTTTACTGTAGTCAAATAATCTTTCATATATACCCGATTTTTAGCAGTAAATTGCTTTGTAAAGATCTTGCTGCATGTCGATAGCCGCTGCGCGCGCCGCGTCGTCGAACTTCATACCTGCGTGACTCTTTTTGTACGCGGTAATTATTCCACGGCTACTGTTTACGATTGCACCACGGTGGTTATCGTCGAAGCAAACCTTGAGATCGTTGGCAGTTCCGCCCTGTGCTCCGTAGCCGGGCACGAGGAACAAAGTGTGTGGCATAAGCTGACGCAAAATCTCCGCCTCTCTTGGATGAGTAGCGCCTACTACTGCGCCCACCGCCGAATAACCGTACTTGCCAACGGTAGGTTCGCCCCACTGCTCTACGAGCTTGCCCATAGATTCGAAAAGCGTATTTCCGTCTTCGAACTTCTTGTTTTGAAGCTGACCGCTTGATGGATTGGAGGTTTTAACCAGCACGAAAATTCCCTTGTCGAAATTAACTACGTCTTCTACAAAAGGCTTGATTCCGTCCTCACCGAGGTATCCGTTTACGGTAATGTAGTCGCAAGGGAACGGACTGAATACGTTGTCGTTTACCTTGATGCTTCCGAGGTACGCCTTGGAATAACACGAAGCAGTTGAACCGATATCGTTACGCTTTACGTCACCGATTACGATCAGTCCCTTTTCGCTTGCATATCTTATAGTATTTTCAAACGCTTTGAGACCTTCTACACCGTACATTTCATAATATGCAACTTGAACCTTTACGGCAGGAATAATATCAAAGGTTTTGTCTATCAAACGATAGTTGAACTCAGTAATCGCTTTGGCTGCATCTTCGAGTGTTTTGCAAGGCTTTTTCATATCGTCAGGCAAATAGTCGAACGAAGTGTCGAGTCCCACTACCGAAGGGTTTTTAAGTTCGTCTATTCTTGCTATAAGTCTATCGGTAAGCTTATCTGTCATAGTGTTTTATCTCCTTTTCTTGTCCGTCAATAATTACGTGTTCTATCGTTCCGGTTACTTTCCAACCGTTGAATACACAGTTTTCCGCTTTGGAAACAAATTTATTTTTGTCAACCTCGTAGGTCTTGTTGAGGTCTACGATAGTAATATCTGCAGTCTCACCTACAGCAAGCTTTCCACTACCGATACCGAGAATCTCCGATGGATTTTTACTCATAAGTCTTGACAAATCTGTAAGATCAATATGTCCAGGCTCTACAAGATAAGTGTAGCCGATAGCAAAAGCCGTCTCAAATCCAATACTGCCGTTTGGCGCATAGTTGAATTCTCTGTTCTTTTCGTCGATATGATGAGGCGCGTGGTCGGTTGCAATCGCGTCGATAGTGCCGTCCTTCAAACCCTCGATAATTGCCAAAACGTCATCTTCTTCTCTAAGCGGTGGATTTATCTTGGCGTAGGTGTTAAAGGAAAGGATTTCGTCGTCGGTCGCGCTGAAGTAATGCGGACAGGTTTCACAGGTTACTTTTACTCCTCTTGCCTTTGCCCATCTAACGAGATCAACGCTACCCCTGGTGCTTACGTGCGCAATATGAACCTTGGTGTTAAGCGACTCAGCCAGCAAAATATCTCTGGCTACCATAGCCTCTTCCGCTACTCTATTTATACCCTTAAGGCCTGCGATAGTCGCGTTAAATCCTTCGTTAACCACGCCTTCGCCTGCAATAGCCTTGTCCTCGCAATGGCTAATAACGAGCGCATCAAAGGTCTTGGCGTACTCGAGCGCAAGTCGCATAGTATTACCGTCCACTACAGGCAAGCCGTCGTCCGAAAACGCAACAGCACCTGCTTGCTTCATACTGCCCATTTCGGTAAGCTCTTTACCCTTTTGCCCTTTGGTAACAGCAGCGATAGGATAAACCTTTGCGTTATCCTCTTCGGCAGCGCGATTTTTTACGTAAAGAACGAGCGCAGTGTTGTCGATAACCGGAGAAGTGTTAGGCATACAAGCAATAGAGGTAAATCCACCCTGAAGCGCGGATTTAGTGCCCGAAGCAATATCCTCTTTGTACTCAAAACCAGGCTCTCTGAGATGGCAATGCATATCTACGAATCCTGCCATAACGGTAAGATTTTCTGCGTCGATTACCTTGTCAGCATATCCGTCTATGTTAGGTTCGATGGCAACGATACGTCTGCCCTCTACGAGCACGTCGCATTTTTCCATACAATCTTCTTTTACTACATAACCGTTTTTAATCAAAATACTCATAGTTATTACCCCTTAATAAGAAGTTCAAGAACTGCCATTCTCACTGCAACACCGTTGTTTACCTGCTCGAGAATAAAGCTGCTTTCTCCGTCCGCAGCACCGCTACTAAGCTCAAGTCCACGGTTGATAGGACCAGGGTGAAGAAGTATTGCGTCAGACTCCGCTTTTGCAAGTCTTTTTTCGGTAATTCCGTAATACTTGTGATATTCGGCTGCACTTGGGAATAGTCCCGCCTGCTGTCTTTCGAGCTGCAAACGCAAGCCCATAACGATATTAGCGCCTTCTACCGCCTCGTCCAAGTCGTAAGATATCTTGCATCCCATACGGTCTGCATCAAACGGCATCAATGTCGCAGGACCAACCAAAGTCACTTCTGCACCCATCTTGGACAAGCCCCAAACGTTGCTTCGAGCAACTCGGGAGTGTTTTATGTCACCGGCAATAACGACCTTGAGTCCCTTGAAACTGCCAAATCTATTGTAAATTGTCAGCATATCCAAAAGCGCTTGTGTAGGGTGCTCATGCAATCCGTCGCCACCATTAATAACATGCGCCTTTACGTTTTTCGCCAAAAGGTGCGGAGAACCCGCTGCGGAATGTCTGATTACGATAGCGTCAGTCATAAGCGCGTCGAGAGTTTTTCCCGTGTCAATAAGCGTTTCACCCTTTTGAATACTAGAGGTAGAGGCGGAAATAGCGCTGGTAGATGCGCCAAGAAGTTTGGCTGCCGTATCAAAAGAAGTTTTGGTACGGGTGCTGTTTTCATAAAACAGCGTGCACACGGTTTTACCGCTTAGAGAGTTGGTCTTTTTTACTTCTTGCGAAAAGAGCTTTTTCATCTCTCTCGCCCTATCGAGAATTTCCATTATTTCTTCTGCGGAAACGTCCATAAGGCCTAACAAGTCTTTGCGTTTTAACATTCGTTTCTCCTTTATAATGACTAATGCCGAATTTAATTTAACTTTTCGAGTTTGGTCAGCACCTCGCTGAAATGCTGTGGTAACGGCGCTACAAACGTCATTTCCTGGTCGGTGCTTGGGTGTCTGATTGTCAATATGTGTGAATGAAGCAACTGCCCCTGCAAGTCAAATTTTTGCTTTTTGAATCCGTACGACTTGTCACCCACTACCGGGTGTCCCAAAAACTTGAGATGAACGCGGATTTGATGTGTCCTGCCCGTAAGTATTCGGCACTTTACGAGAGTGTAATTTTTGTACCGCTCAATAACTTCGTATTCGGTGATTGCCTCACGTCCGTCAAAGGTCACGTCCATAAGTTTGCGATTTTTTTTACTTCTTCCGATCTTCTCGTTTATTACGCCTTTGTCCTGCTTAATTACACCCTCTGCCAGCGCAAGATAAATCTTGGTTACCTGTCGCTTTTCGATTTGCTTGGACAAATTGAGATGCGCGGAGTTTGTTTTTGCCACCGCCATAACGCCTGAGGTTTCTTTATCAAGGCGATGTACGATGCCCGGGCGGTACACGCCGTTTATCGTCGAAAGGTCCTTTAGGTTATACAGCAAGGCGTTGACAAGCGTGTCCTTGGTAAATCTTCCTGCTGGGTGCACGGTAAGTCCCTGAGGTTTGTCGATAATCGCCATTTCGCTATCTTGATAAAGTATGGACAGCGGAATGTTCTGCGCGGTTATGTCCGATTCTTTTTCGGGCGCATTTAGTTCTATGGTCTCTCCACCCTTGAGAATTTTTCCGCATTTAACTTTTTCGCCGTTAACAGTAACGTTGCCGTCATCCGACAAAATTTTGATATACGAACGCGTAAAACCCGTAACCGAAGCAAGATACACGTCCAATCTCAAATCCTTTTTGTCTGCAACAAATATCAATTTTCCTCTCCCGAAATTTGCGGATTTTGCTCGTCAGGTTGCGTAGCAAAATTTTCTTTGTCCACCGTTTGTTCATCGCTTCTATCCGCTTGCTCCAAAGTCTGACCGTCGCAATCCACAATTTCTTGCGCCGTCGATTCATCAGCACTTGCTACGGTTTCGTTGCCTTGATAGCCGTCAGTAGGCACGTTAGCAGTAGCGGTAGAGGGATCTTTGTAAATGAATACAAAATATACCAGTAGCATAATAACTCCCACGACCAGCGCGGAGTCTGCCACGTTGAATATGGCAAAATGGTACGAGCCAAACAGCTTTTTGCCAAAGTATTCCACGTCAATAAAATCTCTTACAAAACCGTAAAAAATTCGGTCATATAAGTTACCTATTGCACCGCCGATAATCAGCGACAACGTAATGCGATAGAATTTATTTTTTCCTTTGGCGCTGATAAGCATATAAAAGAACAAACCAAGCGCCAAAAAAGTAAGAACAATAAAGAATATTCTCACCCCATCAGCACCTGCAAGCTTGCTCAAACCAAAATCAAAGCTAAACGCAGCCGCATAATTTTTGGTGTAAGTAAAGTGCAAAAACTTTGGAATCAGCGTAAAACTTTCCCCGTCCTGCAACACTTTTGAGATTACGGACTTGGAAATCAAATCCACAAGTACTACCGCAAGAATAATTATAATTTCGAGCAACGCTATTTTAAGACATCGCTTTGCAATGCTAAACATATTATTTTTTTGCATATGGCATCGTAATTTCCACACCTTGTGGCGAGAGAAGGAAAATATTTCCAGAAATACGGTGAACGCTTCCGTTAAGACCGTAAATCGCTCCCGACAAAAAGTCGAGAATTCTTTGCGCTATGTTTGGTTGCACGTCGTCAAGATTGATGATAGCAGGCTCTTTGCGCTTTAGATAGTCAATAAGCGCCTGAACGTCTTCTGGAGTCTGCGGATAATAAACCACTATATTATTGTAGGACTTCGGAAAACCTGCGTCCTGTGCGGGCGGAGCGTTTTCAAAGGTCTGACTAAACCCGTAATTCTGGTCGGTATAATTTGCGGGACGCTCCTGCTCGGGTGCGGAATATGAGCGTCCGCGTCTTTCCATACGTGGAGCGTACTCATCGAATCCATCGTTACTTTTTCCGATATATTCGCCCTTTTCGTTGTGAGTATCCTCATAATACTCAATTTCTTCTTTCTTTTCTCCTCGTCTACCCAACCAATCGTTAAAAGCCATTGTTATTCTCCTTTAATTCTCTTTGTTTTGAGATATAGCATAGATTTAATTGCACAAATTGCGCTACTAAACCTTGTCATAATTTCGTTGTCCAAACAGTATACTGCCCGGGCGTATCATATCCGAGCCAAAGCCTATTGCCTTTTGGTAATCATCGCTCATACCGCAGGACAAAATATCAGCATCAGGCACTTCGGTACGCAACTTCTCTTTGAGCTCAAAGGCCTGCTTGTACAACTCGTCAGGTGCGCCTATCGGCAAAACGGTCATTATGCCCTTTAATCTCAGGTGCTTTTGCTGTAAAATAAAATCTTTCAGCTCGTCAAAGTTTTCGACCAAAACACCGCCCTTGCTCTCTTCCCTACCGATATTGACCTCGATAAGCACGTCCATAACCTTGTCGATTTTGGCACAACGCTTTTCGATTTCCTGAGCAAGCGCAATTCTGTCCACGGACTGAATCATAACAACCTTGTCAACTATATACTTGACCTTGTTGGTCTGAAGATTACCAATAAAATGCCAAGAAATTCCGCGTACGTGGTCGAATTTTTCCAACAATTCCTGAACTTTATTTTCGCCGGCTTCGGTTATACCGCAGGATGGAAGTTGATTGATTACGTCAACTGCCACAGTTTTGGTAGCAGGAACGATTCGCACCTTTTTTGGCAAAGTTGAGATTAAATTTTCTACGTTTTGTTTCAGCATGATTTTAATATATGCTCGGCAATATGCCCTGCAATATTTACTCCTAATTTTTCTATCGCTCTAAAGTATGCGTTGCTATTTGCTTCCAGAAATATCGGATGCTCAGCATCGGCAAAATCTACAGAGCCGTAATCCATTTTTAGCTTGTTTGCAATTTTTTGCGCCGCTTCAATAAATTCAGGTGAAAGCTCTATCAATTCCATATCTCCCCCTGCGGAAATGTTGGATTTGAAAGAAGTCGTGTTTTTTCTACGACACGCAGCTACCACCTTGCCACCAACGACATACGTCCTAACATCGCTACCAAAATTACCCTCGTAGCTTTGGTAAGTGTGAGGGGCGTGCTTGAGATTGCTACGAATTTGCTTTAACTCTTTTTCGTTGCTCGCAAGATAAACCTGCATACCCAAACTACCAACGTTTTCCTTGATAATCATCGGAAATCCCAGCGCATCCTTGACAAAATTTTCAAAATTATCGTCGTCCACGTCCACCGAATTAAACATAAGCGGAGAAATTATCGTCTTGGGGATTTTGATACCCATTCCCTCTATTTCCGCATAAGTCTTTTCTTTGTCATCGCAAGCAACTAACGTAAAGGTGCTGTTGAACATTCGATATTTTTTCTCCAATGCACGCGACAGCGCAGCATCCTTGTCAAAGAAAATAACAAAGTCTGCATCAACTTGTGGCAAAACGTAATTTCCGTCCTTGTCATAGCTCAAAAAGAACTCCATAGTTTGCACCGAAACGTTGCGTTTTTGCAATTCTTCCTCTAGTCTATCGGTGACGTATGCTTGTCCACTGTCACTATAATATCGGTTTTTTACGATAATACCTTTCATATACACCTTTTTTACCTACTATCAATTCATTATACTATATGCAGTGAATTTTGGCAAGTCATTTAATTATGGTCACAAAATTTGGGTGTTGTAGATTGCTCGCCCGATTACGTACCTAGTATACTATTTTTCTTGCTCTGCACCAGAAACTCTATCCTTACTATTTCTTTATCTGCCTATACTGTTTTCTTACTTTCCTTTACTTTTCTATAACTAATTTTAATTTTTGTATGTTTTTATATAACAAAAAAACGCACTTGGCTTTTGACTTATTTAGTCTTTGCTAAGTGCGTTATTTCTTGATATTTAATTATATACTACCATCTATTGTTATTTTAACTATTGCATATTGATTACTACATATTGTTTTTCCTCAATTATGAATTTTTTCAATTCATCCGTTACCAAAACCCTCACGCAAGTTTTTTTATGATTGTCACAAGTCAAAAATTCATACCATCTTCTTAATGGCCTGCCGTCTAAAAATATATAGTATTTTTTTCCTGAATCTCTTGTAAATGTTGCTATTCTTTTCTCTTGAATTTCTTTTACAGCACTAAAATAAACTTCGTTAACTTTTCCATAGATATTTTTTACTACTATTTTATCTATATATATTTCATACCATTGCATTTGCCGAAATAAATCAAGCTGTCCCATAACCATTGGAATACAAAAAAGAGGTATACCAATCAATATTTCTTTGTTTTTTAGTACTATTGCCATAATAACAAAAAAAATATATGCTATAATATATATAGTAAGCATAACTATATTGCCGATTATCTTATCTTTGTTCACTTTAATTTTAAATTTCATATTTTATGATTTAATTCCTATAATATTTTGTAAATCCTTTTTTACTTTTTTAAAAAGAATACTTCATCATACTTTGGCGAATATAGAATTTTTACTTTTTTATCAGCATATCTCTCTAATATTTTGTAATATCCATTATTTTTTATTATATAGTAGTTTTTATTTGGATCACCACTATATAAAGTATGTCTTCTCTTGTTATAATAAAACGTTACCATTAATTTTGTCGCAGGTCGTATCGGATAATAAATTCTATCTATAGCAACTGTTTTAGCATATAACTCAACTGCATCATCAAAGCATAAATATATTTTTTTTCTTAACCGCCCTTTTTGTACAAGAACAAAAACAATACCTACTACTAAGAATAACATAATAATACTAGAACAAGTGAGTACAAATAAATCTTCGTTAGCAAAATTTTCAATTCCATATATACTTAATAAAAAACATACAACGCCACATATAGGAAGCATTAAACAACTCACAAATAAAGAATATGTAATAATCCAATCTTGTCTTTTAAATACTTTCCCTTCTTTTAATGAAACATCTATATTTTTATATATACCCTTTTTATCTATCATAATACCCATTCTATAAAGTCAATAATTATAATCGACCAAAAAATACAATTGGCAACGCCACAAAAAATTTTTTCATTAAATCCACCCAAAACTAACAAAACACACAAGCGCATAACAACCAAAAGAGATCATAAAAATCGTTGCAGGTATTCTTATATAAATAAATTTTTTTATTTTCTGTTTGATATTCATCAACGTTTCCTCTTTTGTTTCTACCTTATTTTTATTATCTTCAGTTGTATCAATGCAAATAGATGAATCAGTATTTTTATTATTTCTCATTTCAAGACGTAAGTAAATGAAAAACACTATACATGCTATTATGTTAATAATCAAAGCTATAATATTAAGGATGGATACCTCTTGTAATAAAAACACCAATGTCCCAAATGGTATTATACACATAGCATAGAACATAACAATCATTCCAGTATTTTTCATTCTTTGATAAATACTCATTTTGCTTGTTTGCTGTTTTCTTTTCTTCATGACTAAGCTCCTTATTAAATATTAGGTTAATTTCAATTTAGTTCTACCCTTATACCACCAAGACTACCGCATATTAGTGCAATTATTGCGCTTATTCCCATTCTACCATAAATACACGTTTTTTGCAAGTCGCTGGAGCGTTAAGCAATCTAGTAAAACTAAAGCAATTTACGTCAAATAAAATCGGCAAAAAAAGCATGGCTATACGGAATAACCCTTATGCCAACAAATCAAAAAAAGAAAACCGCAACGGAATTCCGCTGCGGTCTTGACTTTTTTTAAGAATTTATTCTTAATACTTTTCTCTCTTATGATAGGTAGTATGAAGAATATGATGAGCCTTGTGGCTATTTGGATGGTCGAAGTATTCCTCATAAAGAGCCTTAACAACTGGGTTCTCGTGGCTCTTGCGGAGTCCGGACTTCTTATCCTTGTCGTAGATAGCTTTTGCTCTGAGAGCCTTTACGTCTACGTTGTTGGAGATATAAGAAGGAACGATTGGTTGTCCACCACCGTTTACACAACCGCCTGGGCAGGTCATGATTTCGATGAAGTGGTAGTCGCACTTGCCAGCCTTGATATCCTCAAGAATCTTACGAGCGTTAGCCATAGTATGAGCTACGCAAACCTTGATTTCGTTGCCTGCAATCTTAACCTTTGCTTCCTTGATACCAGCAGTTCCTCTTACAGCCTTGTAGTCAATTTTTTCGAGGTTCTCACCGGTCAATACGTCAGCAACGGTACGCAAAGCAGCTTCCATAACACCACCAGTAGCACCGAAGATCAAACCTGCGGTAGTACCCTGTCCGATAGGGTTATCGAATTCTTCGTTAGGAAGAGCTGCAAAATCAATAGATTTAGCCTTGATCAAACGAGCAAGCTCTCTGGTGGTGAGAACTACGTCAACGTCAGGAACACCTGCAGCTGCTTCGTCATCACGCAAAATTTCGGTCTTCTTAGCTACGCAAGGCATTACGGATACAACGTAGATCTTCTTAGGATCAATGTTGAACTTCTCAGCGTAGTAAGTCTTCATGATAGCACCAAACATCTGTTGTGGAGACTTGCAGGAAGAAAGGTGTGGAAGGAGTTCTGGATAGTAGAACTCGATAAATCTGATCCAACCTGGGCTACAGCTGGTGATCATAGGAAGAGCTGCGGTCTTGTCCTTCAATCTTGCAAGAAGCTCGGTGCCTTCTTCCATAATGGTCATATCTGCTGCCATGTTAACGTCGAACACCTTGTCAGCACCAACACGCTTAATAGCGCTAACCATCTTGCCTTCTGCATCGGTTCCGATAGGATATCCGAATTCTTCAGCAAGCGCTACTCTTACGGATGGAGCAGTACCAAAGATAACGTACTTTTCTGGATCCTCGATAGCAGCGATAACCTTAGCGGTATCGTCTTTCTCATGAAGAGCGCCGGTAGGACAAACGTTGATACACTGTCCACAAGCGATACAAGAGGTATTGTCAAGTTTCTTCTCGAATGCACAACCGATTTCGGAAGCAAAACCACGGTTGTTAGCACCAATTACACCAACAGTCTGAATTTTGTTACAAACTGCTACGCAACGACGGCAAAGAATACACTTGCTGTTGTCACGAACGAGATAATCGTTTTCATCAACGCGAGACTTGGTTACAGCGCCTTGGAAAGCCTTGGTATCACAACCATATTCCAAAGAAAGCTTCTGAAGCTCACAGTTGGTAGAACGCGCACAAGAAAGACAATTCTTATTGTGATTAGAAAGCATAAGCTCGAGAGTAGTCTTTCTTGCTGCAATAACCTTTGGAGTAGAAGTAAACACTTCCATCTCGTCTTTTACGGTAGCAGAACAAGCGGTAATAAGCTTTTTCTGACCTTTTACCTCTACAACGCAGATACGGCAGGAGCCGTCGTTGCAGATATCCTTAAGATAGCAAAGCGTTGGGATATTAAAACCTGCTTTTTTTGCAGCATCAAGAATTTTGGTGCCTGCAGGAACGGTAACGCTTACTCCATTTATTTTCAAAGTAACTTCTTTCATTTCTGTTTCTCCTGTTTACCTTTTGCTTATTGCATTCTTGCGGCAAGCGGCCATACAAGCTCCGCACTTGATACACTTTTCGGTGTTGATCTCGTAAGAAGCAAGTTTGTGACCTTCTGGAATATATTTGGTCTGAGCGATAGCGCCTGCTGGGCACTGTCTAGCACACATTCCACAACCGATACAAGCGTCAGCGTCGATTACAAAGTTAAGCAATGCAGTACATACACCTGCTGGACACTTCTTGTCACGAACGTGCGCTACATACTCGTCGCGGAAATATTTGAGGGTGGAAAGAACTGGGTTTGGAGCAGTCTGTCCGAGACCACAGAGGGAATTTTCTTTGATATACTTACAAAGTGCTTCCATCTCATCGAGGTCTTCCATAGTTCCCTTACCACTGGTAATCTTTTCGAGCATCTCGTAAAGACGCTTGTTACCGATACGGCAAGGAGTACATTTACCGCAGGACTCGTCAACGGTGAATTCCAAGAAGAACTTAGCAATATCAACCATACAGTTGTCTTCGTCCATAACGATAAGTCCGCCGGATCCCATCATAGAACCGATTGCGATAAGGTTATCGTAGTCGATTGGGGTATCAAGAAGGTGTGCAGGGATACATCCACCGCTTGGTCCACCAGTCTGAGCAGCCTTAAATTTCTTTCCCTTAGGAATGCCGCCACCGATTTCTTCGATGATAGTACGGAGGGTAGTTCCCATAGGTACTTCAACGAGACCGGTATTATTGATCTTTCCGCCGAGTGCGAATACTTTAGTTCCTGGGCTCTTTTCGCTACCGATAGACTTAAACCAGTCAACGCCCTTGAGGATAATCTGTGGAATGTTTGCATAGGTTTCAACGTTGTTCAAAACGGTTGGTTTTCTCCACAAACCACAGTCAGCAAGGTGAGGAGGCTTCTGCTTAGGCTCACCTCTTCTGCCTTCGATACTCTGGATAAGAGCAGTTGCTTCACCACAAACGAACGCACCAGCACCGAGTCTGATTTCCATATCAAATTTATGGCCAAGACCCATAGCATTTTCACCCAAAATTCCGTACTCTCTAGCCTGATCGATAGCAATCTGGAGACGCTTAACTGCGATTGGGTACTCTGCACGAACGTAAACATAACCCTGGGTTGCGCCTACTGCGTAACCAGCGATCATCATTGCCTCGATAACAGCGTGTGGGTCACCTTCGAGAACGGATCTATCCATGAACGCACCTGGGTCACCCTCGTCTGCGTTACATACAACGTACTTCTGATCGTTCTTAGCATTATAGGTAGAAAGCCATTTTTTACCACAGGAGAATCCGCCACCGCCACGACCGCGCAATCCGCTTTCGATAAGCATTTCAATAACGCCAATTGGGGTCATTTCGGTTACGCACTTTTCATATGCCTTATATCCGTCGTAAGCAAGATATTCGTCAATGTTTTCAGGATCGATAACACCGCAGTTCTTAAGACAGATACGCATCTGCTTCTTATAGAATGGGGTCTCGTTGAAAGGCTTAAGATCGCCCTTTTCGTCTTTCTCGTCACCGAGAAGTCTGGTTACAGGACGGCCCTTCATAATATGCTCATTAACGATTTCTTCTACGTCAGAAGGCTTAACGTGCTGATAGAAAGAACCATCAGGATAAACTACTACGATAGGTCCCTTAGCGCAAAGGCCGAAGCAACCGGTCATAATAAGCTTAATTTCTTCTCTGATGCCCTTTTCTTCAAGCAATCTCTGAAATTCGTTAAAAATAACTTTACTGTTTCCGGAAGTACAACCAGTACCGCCGCAAATCAAGATATGTGCTCTCTCTAACATTATTATTCTCCTTGGTCTTATTTATACATATATTCTACAACAGGCTTGCCGTTGAGAATATGACTTTGTACGATTTCACGAGCCTTGTTAGGGTCAACGTTAACGTAAGTAACTTTTTCCTGTCCTGGTACCAATACTTCTACGATTGGCTCGAATTTGCAAAGACCTATACATCCGGTCTGACCTACTTTTACGTTGCTAAGCTTTTTAGCCTCAACTTCTTCCATAAAAGTGGTAAGAACTGGTCTTGCGCCTGCTGCGATTCCGCAAGTTGCCATACCAACGATTACGCGAATATCGCTTCCGTCCATTGCTTCACGGTTATTAATCTGTGCCTTAACGCGGTCACGGATTGCTTGAAGTTCTTCCAAACTTTTCATAGGATTTTACCTCCATTAATTTTATTGATATTTTCTCGTATCATTTGTGTTAAAAACACGATGATTTCCGTGGATCTTATGTCCACTCCATCCAAAACTTCCTTTATTTCCTTGGTGTCAAACCTGTACTCCTCTCCATCTACGGAATAAACGAGAACATATTCCGTTTCCTCTGGCGCTCCTATCAAAACAGCTATGGTTTCGGCTACGTCTCCAAGCGGTGGCCTGTCCACATGAGTGAGACCAAACACAGTCGTCACCGAAGTGCCTTTTCCGACTTCGCTCGTTATATCAAACGAACCGCCGGCCATCTCCGCTTCCATTTTTATCAGCGGAAGTCCCATACCTACTCTTCGAGTCTTTCTGGTAGTTGCAAAAGGGTCGGTAACCGTCTTTAAAAACTCAAGCGACATACCCTTGCCGTTGTCGGTTATTTTTATACTCAAGGTATCCGCCTTCGTATCAGCGCATATCTCAATAATAACCTCGGTCGCTCCGGCTCTTAAGGAGTTGTTGGAAATGTCAAGGATGTTGAGGGCAAGCTCAGTCATTATACTTTGCTATTATTCTCTCTACGTCATCCACGGTGATTTTTCCGTAAACTTCTTCGTTAACAGTCATAACAGGCGCCAAACCGCAGCATCCGATACATCTGGTTGCATCCAAGGTATACTTAAGATCTGGGGTGGTCTTGCCGGCATCAACCTTAAGAAGAGTCTTAAGTTTCTCAAGAATGTCTCCGGAGCCTTTTACGTAACAAGCTGTTCCAAGACAGATACCTACCTTGTACTTACCGCTTGGCTCAGTGTGGAACTGCGCATAGAAAGTGGCGATACCATAGATTTCTTCCATTGGAATGTTGAGAAAATCAGCTATTCTTGCCTGAACTTCAAGCGGAAGATAACCGTAAATTTCCTGTGCCTGCTGCATTACTTTCATAAGCGAGCCAGGAACATTCTTCTGTTCTTCGAGTACCGCGTTGAGCTTATCTCTCTGCTCTTGAGTCTCTTTAAATTGATTGCTCATTGTTTACTCCTTATAAATTTTATTGCTTTTATAACGTCTTCCGCACTTAAGCGGTCGAGTTCGAGATAATTGATTCGGTCGCTGAGCGAGCCGAGATTGTGACTGTCCGAATCGGATACGATATTGTAGCCGCGACTTTTGTACTCTTTTTTGAGTTCGTCTGGAGCGGTAGCACTGAATTCTACGGTGCTAAACCCCATGTCCTCATCAATGCTGCCCAAAATACCGAGAATTCCGTTGGACGGACGGTCTATATGAGCCGGATACGCAACTCCGCCGTACTTTTCCGCAAAAGCTACCGCGTCGTACACGCCTAACTCAGAAGATACCACCAAAAGCTGATCAAGTCTACCCCTTTCGGTATCGTCGGAGTTGGCAATAATCTGATTGCCGTAAATATCCGGTCTGTTTTTTATTTTGAAAAGTGTTTTGAATATTTCCTCAGATGCGGCTTCCGCCCTGTCTATATCCGGAAAAAGCATAACCATATGTACGTTTTCGGAAGTTTCCAGCTCCATGCCGGCAATAACCAGCGGACCGTCAATTTCCTTTGATGCCTCCATTATCGCCCGACAATTAAGACAACTGTTGTGGTCGGTAATTGCTATTACGTCTAACCCTACGAGCTTTGCCATCCCAACTATATTGCAGGGCGTCATATCGTCGTCTGCACAAGGTGACAAGCACGTATGAATATGAAAATCGTAATAGAATTTCATAGATTCCCCAGTTTTACGCTGGCTTCAAACACACTCATACGAGTAGTGAGCAACGCTATATTTTCCATTTCGCATCTGCTCTTGAGATCCAGCAAAGGCATAACTCCCTCGCAAAGAACTATTATCTTGATTTCGGCAAGCACCGCAACACCGGCTACGTTAACGTTATTCATAACCGTAAGCCAACAGCTGTCGGACGGCGCGCTGCCCATTACTCTGGAAAGGAAGTCACCTACGTAAAAGCGTTCTATTTCCGCATCAGAATTTACTACTACATTAGCATCGATTGCGTTTGCAATTTTCTCAATGTTCATCTTGTTTCTCATCTTCCTTAACTTCGTAATATCTGCATTTAAGTATTTCGCCCTTTACGTAATCCTCGGCAAATGCTCTGCACGACGGTGCTCCGCAATATCCGCAATTAAGCTTGGGAAGCTTGTCATAAATTTCATTCATGCGCCTAGTCATTTTGAGCGCTTCCATAAAGTTGTTATGAAGCTTATAAACGTTGTTGATTTTGTACGGCTTTTCTTTGATGCTACGTCTTTTTACAGGCTTAAAGTCCATTTTGTTGGACAAATGCTTGGCTATCATACGCATACGTGCTCTTGCCAAAAAGCAGTTTTCTACATTCATCGAACCGCCCGTACATCCCGTCGAGCAAGCGAACAATTCTACGTAATCGAGAGAATCAAGTCTATCGTGATCCATCTCGTTTAGCACGCTGATTACACCTTCTACACCGCTCGCAGTAATATATCTATCGGTATTTATGTAACTGGAAGAACCAGAGTTCGAGGCACAAACAACACCCTTCGTGCTGGCGACACAAAGATTTTCCACCTCATCGCGCTTTATCTTTCCGATAATTGCGCGAAGCGGGAAATATATCTCTCTCGTGGAGAGTACCCCGTCAATAATATCCGAAGCGGTTTCCTTAAGCTCCATAACGTTAGCGCCACACGGAGTAATAACAAAAATTCCTATGTCCTTTCTATCCAAGCCTGTCTTTTTGAGCGCGATATCCAGCGCAAGTCTTGCTGCATATTTTTCGGGCTGAACGATAGGCGCAAGGTGATCGGCAATATTCTCGTATTTGTTCAAAATAAGATTTTTGACTGCCGGACACATGGTCGATATTATTGGCTTGACTGCCCTGTCTGACTTTATCAATTTGCGAATCGCATTGATAACGTACTCTACTCCTACCGCAACCTCAAAAACATCGTCAAAACCCATCTTTTTGAGTCCTGTCAGCAATACGTTTACGTCAGAGATGTTTGGAAACTGAACATACAAGGACGAGCTGACCAACACTACCTTGTATTTGTAATCGTTAATCATCTCAAACGGATCGTAATGCTCCGCCTTGGAATGAGTCGGACAAACTCTGACACATTCTCCGCAACCCACACAACGGTCGTAATTTATTACGGCCTTGCCATTTCTTACGCGAATTGCCTCGGTCGGACAACGCTTCATGCATTTGTCGCATCCGTTGCAACTTTCTCCGATAATGGTAATGACTTTGGTTGCGTTCATTTCGTCTCCTGCTTACACGATATTGACCCTCATCGTTATAGTCGTTCCTACATTAAGCTCGCTTTCTATAGTCATATCGTCTGTGTATTTTTTCATATTTGGAAGTCCCATACCTGCTCCAAAGCCGAGTTCTCTAATCTCCTCGGTAGCAGTAGAATACCCCTCCTGCATTGCCTTTTCGATATCCGCAATGCCCTTGCCCTTGTCGGACAAAACTATTTCTATTCGATCGGCATAAATTCCTACGTCAGCTATACCACCATCGGCGTGTATAACCATGTTAACCTCACCTTCGTACATAGCAATAGCGACTTTTCGAATTACCTGGCTGGATATGCCCAAACTCTTCAAAGTTCGCTTTACATCCTCGGAAGCGCGTCCGCAGGACACAAAATCCTGTCCGTCTACGACGTAGTGTAATTTTATACAATCTTCCATTAATTACCCTCTAAACCTGCTTTGTACAACTCACCGCAAGCGGAATACATACAACGCTTGGTCGCAATAAGCATAATATTCTTTTCTGCAGCAAGGGCAACGACGGATTCATCAGGCTTCTTGCCTCTAACGAAACAAATGCAACTGATATCCATCATTTCCGCAGTACGAACTACTTGAGGATTGCAAAGTCCTGTGAGAAGCAAACCCTGCTCGTTGACATATGCCAAAACGTCGCTCATCATATCCGAGCCGAATGCAGAACCGATTTCGGTTTCGAATGCGTCTCCACACAAAACTTCGGCATCAAGCAAGCTGATAATTTCATTGACTTTCATAAAATATATTCTCCGTCAAACTACATTCGATAATATTATATCATATAAAATTTAAATAATCAACCCCTTTTACCTAGACTATTTCGGTTTTATTTGTAAAATTTATAAATATTTGCGCAACTTTGCATAAAACAAGCTTCAACTCGCCCGAATTAGCATAAGCTACTTCAAAAAAAGTGGAAATCCTCTCGCAATTAATAATTAAATTTTCCACATCGGTTCCGAGATACTTTTTTCTTATCTTGCCAAGCTTTTTGTTTAGCGATTTTATTTTTTGCGAACACGAAAAAACGGTATTTTTTACAACCGAGGTTGTAGTTTCGGATTTTTCCAGTGATATTAGTGTCAAATAAATCTGCTCTATTGCGTACTCGATAACCCCATTAGTACCGCCGATTGTTTGAGCATGTACGGAGTTTTTCGCCTTTAGCGTTACAGACTCGCGCCGTGCCGTATAAACAAAAGCGTCCCCGCCCAAGTTTTGCACCACTCTTTGCGCAAAGGATTTTTCGGGATAGACGAAAACAGCCACCAGATAGGCTTGGTCAAATATCACAAAGCCTGCACCGCCCTGAGCTCTGACCTGTTCGGATTTTTCGCTCGCGGCAGCCTCCGAGGTGTGCGTGGAGCAAATTGCATAATGATACTCACGCTTGGGAAATGTTACTTTTTTTGGTAAAAAACAAAAATATATTATTGCTCCAAATAATGCAGTTAGCAATAGTGAGATAACCGCTATTTTTTTTAAAAAAAACAAATTTATTTTCTTTCGTCCAACTATGTGGGTAATGGAAAAATCATAAAAAATCCGTTTCATACTCTATGCTATGCGGAAAATTTTGTAAAATTCGTGGATGTTACTGGTCGAAATGACAAATCGCCCTAAAACAAAAAACCAACCCGCTAAAGGTTGGTTAGAAAAAGCGAAAATCCGCAAATGCCGTGCAACGTCCGATTTAATACCTGCGTTGTATGCAGGTGGGTAAGCTGATGCAACCGCCTGTCCTCCACTGCCTTCCTTGCGGATGATTTTGGGAAATTCCCGTGGCCCGACATCTTGCTGACATACGCGCAAACCCTTTTAAATTCTGTGGTAATAAATATGACGCTACACGCACACCGCAGAAATACTTTACGCTATTATTATATGCCATGCTCGCCTAATAATCAATACTTTTTATAAAAATTTTCTTTATGAAATTTTTGCAAAAGCTATTGACAAATCGTTCGTTTTATGATATAGGACACCGCTTTGAACGCAAAAATTAACTTTATTTTACAAAATCAATTTTTACAAAATTTACCTTTTAAGCGCCTCGCTCAATATTTCGCAAGCAATTTTTGTGTTTTCGCGCGACGAAAATCCCGTAACTCGCATAAAATTTTTCGCTGATTTGCCAAAACCCGCACCAGGAGTTGCAACGAGTCCATACTTTAATAACTCGTCAAAAAACTTTTCACTGTCCCGTCCACAGTCAAACCAAACGTACGGAGAATTAACCCCACCCACGCAGTACGTTCCGCTGCGCTTGATTGCGCGCAAAAGCAACCCCGCATTGTCCAAATAATACGCCACGTTTTGTCTCCATTCGCTTTTCCCCTGCTCGCTGTACGCCGCCTCTGCCATACGCTGAATAGGGTACGATACTCCGTTGCTCTTAGATGCCTGACGGTTTTTCCACATTTTTTTTAGGCGCTCGTTTTTTATTACCGTATAGCCACAGCGTAGCCCCGTAAACCCTGCGGATTTCGAAAATGAATTTATTTCTATCGCTACGTCCTCCGCACCCTCTATCTCGAAAATAGAATGCGGACAATTTTCGGTAATATACGCCTCGTATGCGCAGTCAAAAATTATTAAAGCACGATGGCGACGCGCGTATCTCACCCACTCGGCAAGCTCCGAGCGCGTATAAACCACTCCTGTCGGATTTGCGGGCGAACAAATGTACACAGCCTCTACGGGAACGTTTCCATCTGGCGCAGGCTTAAATCCGTTGGAGACGTTACCCTGTAAAAAAATGGGGAAATTCCCTGCTATAATATTGGAATTAACGTACACGGGATAGGATGGATCAGTCACGAATACGTTGCCAAAAAAAAGGTCCGTAATTCCCGAGCAATCACTCTTTGCGCCGTCACTAATAAATATTTCGTCACGAAAAAGGCGCACGCGTCCCTCGTAATATTTGGCCACAGCGTCCTTCAAAAAGTCGTAACCGCTACTGTCACCGTACCCCCTGAAACCTTCATTACAGCTCATTTCCGCAATTGCATTCACTCCTGCATCCACCACAGTTTTGCCAAGCGGGAGCGTAACGTCGCCTATGCCCATATCAATAATTTTTGCACCGCTACTCTTTGCCTTTTTCACCTTTTGCGACACAGAAGCAAAGACGTATTCCAACTTTTCGAGATTACTGTTTAGCATAATAATTAATATGCTTTAAATTTATTTTTGTCACCTCGTTTTTATTATTTTCAATGCAGACAAGTCCAAATAAAAAAACAGAAGAGCTTGCTTACTCTTCTGTTTCTATCTCGTATGACTACGAATTATTTGCGGTTTTTGTTTTCAATAGACTTTTCGATAAACTTAACGAAAAGCGGATGAGGCTTGTGTGGTCTGGACTTGAATTCAGGATGGTACTGAACTCCAAGATGGAACAACTTGTCGGTGATTTCAACGGATTCCACTAAGCTTCCGTCAGGCGAGGTTCCGCCAATCGTAAGTCCAAGATTAGTAAATGTATCGCGGTACTCGTTATTAAATTCGTAGCGGTGTCTGTGACGCTCTACGATAGACGATTTGCCGTACGCTTCAAAAAGCATAGTTCCCGGCTTGATACTGCAATCATATCCCCCCAATCTCATACTTCCGCCGGTGTTCTGCAATCCCACCTGCTCTTCCATAATATCTATAACCTTGTTTTGCGAGTGCGGGTCAAATTCTCGGCTGTTAGCGTCCTTGAGTCCTGCTACGTGACGCGCAAAATCTATTGTAACGATTTGCATACCAAGGCAAATTCCAAAGTACGGAAGGTCATTTTCGCGGCAATATTTAGCCGTCTGAATCATACCTTCTATGCCTCTGTCACCAAATCCGCCCGGAAGAATAATTCCGTCGCAATCGCTCAAAATATCGTGAGCGGTAGTCGGCGTAACGTCCTCGGCATCAATCCACTTAAGATCAATATAAGCGCTGTTTTCGATACCAGCATGAGTCAAAGCTTCTACAACGGATAAATAGGTGTCGTACATTTTTACGTACTTTCCTACCAAGCCAATTTTTACGGTTTGCTTGCGGTTGTGCGCTCTGTCGAGCATGTCCTTCCAAGCAGTAAGGTCAGGCTCGTTGTCACCCAGCCCAAGTTCTCTCGAAACGATCTCCGTCATCTTGCTCTCTTCGAGCATAATAGGCGCTTCGTAAAGAAGTCCAACGTTGCGGTTTTCGATTACGCAATCCTTTTCGACATTACAAAACAAAGCAATTTTTTCTCTAAACTCGTCAGTAAGCGGATTTTGAGTACGGATTACTATAAGATTAGGCGAAATTCCCAGCGCCTGAAGTCCGTTAACGCTGTGCTGTGTAGGCTTGGACTTGATTTCACCCGTGCTCTTGATATACGGAGCAAGAGTTACGTGAATAAATAAGCAGTTATTTCTACCCACCTCGTTGGAAACCTGTCTGATTGCCTCGATAAACGGCAGGCTTTCGATATCGCCGGTAGTTCCGCCGATTTCGGTAATAACTACGTCAGCATTTATTTTTTTGCCCACGGAGTAGATGAATTTCTTTATTTCGTTGGTGATGTGCGGGATTACCTGCACGGTTTCGCCGTTGTACATACCCGAACGCTCGTTGTTAAGAACGTTCCAGTACACCTTACCTGTGGTGAGATTGGAGAATTTGTTGAGATTCTCGTCGATAAATCTCTCGTAGTGGCCAAGGTCAAGGTCGGTTTCACAACCATCCTCAGTAACGAAAACTTCTCCGTGCTGATAAGGGCTCATAGTACCAGGGTCAATATTGATGTACGGGTCAAGCTTTTGCGCAATTACCTTGAGTCCCTTAGCCTTGAGCATCATACCCAAGGATGCCGCGGTAATTCCCTTACCAAGTCCCGATACGACTCCGCCGGTAACGAAAATATATTTTATCATAGTCTTACCACTCCTTTGAATACTTCTACAGCGTCGCCGGTAAGCGTTACTCTGTCACCGTATCTAACTACGAGTTCACCGCCTTTGAGTTTTACTGCAACGTCGGTATCCCTTGAGCAAATTCCCTTTCTAACTGCTGCAACAACGCTGGCGCTAGCTCCGCTTCCACAAGCATAAGTCTCGCCAGAGCCACGCTCCCAAACTCTCATCTTGAGATGAGTAGGGTCGATTACCTGTACAAATTCTACGTTTATTTTTTCAGGGAAAATATTCATAGTTTCGATTGCTCTACCGTACTTTTCTACGTCCAAAGCATTGACATCGTTGACGAAAATAACGCAATGAGGATTGCCAAGCGATAGACAAGTCGCAAAGAATTCTCTGTCTTCCACTTTTATCGGATAATCCACCATATCGACAATTCTCACGATAGCAGGAAGTGCGCCAGGATTGAAATCAGGCTCGCCCATGTCCACGGTTGCGGAATTAACTTGACCGGCACGAACGTAAAGAGTAAGATCCTTTACTCCGCTAACCGTTTCAATCTTAATGTTTTTTTCGTTAACCTTGCCGTTGTCGTACAAATATTTTCCTACACAACGGATAGCGTTTCCGCACATCTTGCCTTCGCTTCCGTCAGCGTTGAACATTCTCATCTTGGCATCCGCTACGGACGAAGGACAAATGAATACCACGCCGTCACCACCTACTCCGGTATGTCTTTCGGAAAGGTTTACGGCGATAGATTCCATATTATTGATAGGCTTATTGAGGCAGTCGATATAGATGTAATCGTTGCCACAGCCGTGCATTTTTATAAAATTAAGTTTTTGACGCTCGGAACGCATGTGATTGATGTCCACGAGCTCGGTATTTGCCTGACTGTATCTTGATCTGAGTGCGGTTGCAAGCGCGTTAGCCGTATCAATAGAAGTAAGACATGGAATAGATAGCGTAACAGCCTTTCTTCTAAGTTTTACGTCGTCCTGGGTTGGAATTCTACCTTTTGTAGAAGTAGAAATCATAAGCTGAATCTTTCCGCTTTCCAAAAGTGTAAACGTATTTTCTTTGATATTATCACATATTTTACTAATACGATTAACCTTTATACCGCTACGCTCAATTACCTCGGCAGTACCGTGAGTAGCATAAATTTCAAAGCCAAGTTCGCTGTACTGCTTTGCAACGCCTGCAATTTCGGGCTTGTCAGCATTTCGCACCGAAATAAGAACTCCGCCCTCTTTGTTCATCTTATAGCCAGCTGCAACGAGTCCCTTATATAGTGCCTCGTCAAGGGTCTTGCCAATACCCAAAACTTCACCGGTGGATTTCATTTCAGGTCCAAGGTGAGTGTCGAGGTCTGTAAGCTTTTCGAAGCTAAAAATTGGAACTTTTACTGCAGTATAAGGTGCACGCTTATAGAGTCCGGTACCATAACCAAGTTTGTTGAGTTTTTTGCCCAACATACACTCGGTAGCCAAATGAATCATAGGCACTCCAGTAACTTTGGAAATATACGGTATGGTTCGGCTGGAACGTGGGTTAACTTCGATAACGTAAATTTTATTATCTACAACTATATACTGAATATTTACGAGTCCCTTGGTATTGAGGGATACCGCAAGCTTGCGGGTATAGTCTATAATTTTTTCTATAATTGCATCGTTGAGATTGTATGCAGGATATACGGCGATACTGTCACCGCTGTGAATTCCCGCTCTCTCGATATGCTCCATTATTCCCGGAATAAGAATATCTTCGCCGTCGCAAATAGCGTCAACTTCTATCTCCGTACCCATCATGTACTTGTCAATGAGTATGGTGTTGTCGGCATTGTGCGAAAGAATAATGTCCATATATTCTCTAATATCATCGTCAGAGAACGCTATAATCATATTTTGTCCGCCAAGAACGTAGGACGGACGCATAAGAACCGGATATCCAAGTTCTCTACCCGCCTTGAGCGCTTCTTCTACGGTCTTAACTGTAGTTCCCTTTGGTCTAGCTATGCCGTGGTATTCGAGCAATGCGTCGAATCTTTCTCTGTCCTCTGCCGCGTCAATGCTGTCGGCAGGAGTTCCCAAAATTCTTACGCCGGTCTCGCTGAGATGCTTAGTAAGCTTAATTGCTGTTTGTCCACCAAACGCAACTACTACGCCGTAAGGCTTTTCGGTAGCAATAATATTGTCTACGTCCTCTGGAGTGAGTGGTTCAAAATAAAGTCTGTCCGCGGTGTCAAAGTCGGTACTTACGGTTTCAGGGTTGTTGTTTACAATAATAACCTCGTAGCCAAGTTCCTTGAGCGCCCATACGCAATGAACGGACGCATAGTCAAATTCTATACCTTGACCGATACGGATAGGACCAGAACCAAATACTATTACTCTACGTTTCTTGCTCTTATGTTCCTCTTTGAAAGCGATCGCTTCGTTGAAGGAATCGTACGTAGAATAGAAGTACGGAGTTTCTGCATTAAATTCCGCGCCACAAGTATCTACCATTTTATAAACAGCATTTACGTGTTTATTGAGTTTGTTTCCGCTTAATTTTTCCAACGCACCATCAGTATATCCCAATTTTTTACCGGTCATATACTGCTCGTCAGTAAGCACAACGCCTTGGATGCTCTTTTCATAATCGCAAAGATTCTTAACTTTGTTGAGGAACCACGGATCGATTTTCGTGATATCGTAAATCTCTTCTATAGTCTTGAGTCCACGTTTTATTGCTTCGTAAAGAACGAACAAACGGAAGTCTGTTGCAGGCATCAAATTATTGACGATCTCTTCATTAGACCATCCCGAAATTTGTGGGTTAGAGAGAGTATACAAATTCTCTGCACCTCTTACAGCCTTCATGAGCGCTGCCTCAAAGTTAACGGCAATGGACATAACCTCGCCCGTTGCCTTCATCTGAGTACCAAGCGCACGCTTTGCGTAAACGAATTTATCAAACGGCCACTTAGGGAGCTTGAGCACACAATAGTCAACAGTAGGCTCGAACGCTGCGCAAGTTTTGCCCGTAACGGCGTTAGGGATCTCATCCAAAGTATAGCCGAGCGCAACCAAAGTGGTAACTTTTGCGATAGGATAGCCGGTAGCCTTGGATGCGAGTGCCGAAGAACGGGATACTCTAGGGTTAACCTCGATTACGGCATACTCAAAGCTGTCAGGCTTGAGTGCGAACTGACAGTTACAACCGCCCTCGATTCCCAGCGCGGTGATGATTTTGAGCGCTGCGTCACGGAGCATAGAATATTCTTTGTTGGAAAGGGTTACGGCAGGAGCAACTACGATACTGTCACCGGTGTGAATACCGACAGGGTCCATGTTCTCCATACTACATATGGTAATAGCGTTGCCTGCGCAGTCACGCATTACCTCAAACTCGATTTCCTTCCAACCGTAAATGCTCTTTTCGATAAGAATTTGGTGGATAGGCGAAAGCGCAAGACCGCCGTCTGCAATCTCTCTGAGCTTTGCCTCGTCCTCTGCTATACCACCACCTGCTCCGCCCAACGTAAACGCGGGACGAACGATAACAGGATAACCGATGCTTGCCGCAAATTCCAACGCGCTTTCGGTATCGTTAACGACTTTTGAAGGCACGCAAGGCTGGTTGATGGAAAGCATAGTGTCCTTAAACAACTGTCTATCCTCTGCCTTGTCAATGGTATCAACCTTCATACCGAGAAGCTTAACGTTGTGTTTATCCAAAAATCCGCTCTTTGCAAGTTGCATCGAAAGTGTAAGACCGGTCTGGCCGCCCAAGCCCGGAAGTATGCTGTCGGGCTTTTCGAGCAAAATTATTCTTTCCAAAGTTTGTATCGTTAGCGGTTCGATATAAATTTGATCCGCCATAGCCTTGTCGGTCATTATGGTAGCAGGGTTGGAGTTAACCAAAACGACCTCTACCTTTTCGTTTTTGAGAGTACGGCAAGCCTGAGTACCTGCATAGTCGAACTCTGCAGCCTGACCTATGGTTATAGGTCCCGAACCGATTACCAATACTTTTTTAATATCTTTATTCTTAGGCATTATTTGTCACCTCTCATCATATCGATAAAGCTGTCAAAAAGGAATTCGGTATTGGTCGAACCGCCGCCAGGCTGAAATTGCACGGTAATCGCAGGCATGGTCTTGTATTCGATTCCCTCCACCGTCTTGTCGTTGGCGTTGGTCATACGCACGAATCCAATTTCTTCCGGAATAGATTTTGGCACAACCGAATACCCGTGGTTTTGGGTGGTTATGTAAGTTCTGCCCGTAACGCTGTCCTTGACAGGCTGATTCGCGCCCCTGTGACCATATTTTAACTTTCTCGTCTTTCCGCCCATCGCTATTGCCATAAGCTGATGTCCGAGTCCCACCGCAAAGGTAGGAATTTTGCTCTCGTTGAGCTTTTTGAGTTGATTTATTATAGAAGTATTTTCGGCAGGATCTCCGCCACCGTCGGACAAAACTATTCCGTCAGGCTTGTACGCCAAAATTTCTTCAGCGGAAGCAAAACTTGGAATTCTGATAACCTTTGCACCTCTAGCCGTAAATGCGTTTACCAAACTGTTTTTTGCACCGAAATCCCACAGGGCAACGGTCAAATTCCCCTCGCCGACCACGGCAGGTTTTTCTACGGTAGAAGAAATCACCGCCTGCTGAATTTTGTGGTTGCGGATGCGGTTTAGTTTTTCGTCCAAGCGCTTGAGATTGTCGGTAATCATCGCGTTCATTACCCCGTTGTCACGGATCTTTCTCGTAAGCTGTCTGGTGTCGATATCACAAATTCCCGATATGTTGTGACTAATGAGAAAATCGTTAAGCTCGCCCTCTTTACGGAAATTGCTTCCCTCATCGCATAGCTCTCTTACTATGTAACCCGCAAGATAACATTTGTTGCTCTCTACGTCCGCCTCGATTTTTCCGTAATTACCTATCAGCGGAAAGGTTTGCGCAACCAACTGTCCGTAATAACCGGGATCGGTAAGAGTTTCCATATACCCTACCATCGAGGTAGAAAATACTACTTCTCCAATAGCGTCACCTTGGGCACCAATGCCCCTTCCTTGAAAAATCGTGCCATCGGCAAGAATTAAATACTTCATTTTCTCTCCTTCCATATCGTTTGTCTACAATTTATCAACTAGTACATGCATTTACAAAATGCAGTGTGTCTGCCTTGTATCAATGCAGTGTGTCTGCCTTGTATCAATGCAGTGTGTCAAAAATTTCTCTATACGTATGCTTTATTTTGGTTCAGTAATATCGATAGGATAATTTCCGTCGAAGCATCCTCCGCAGAAAGATACGTCCTGACCGAACTTTATCTTCATAACGTTTTCGTACGACAAGAACACCAGCGAGTCTGCGCCAATGGTCTTTCGTATTCCCTCAATATCCATCTTGTTTGCAATCAAATTTTCTCTGCTATCCACGTCAGTTCCAAAGTAGCAAGGGAATTTGAACGGAGGCGACGAGATGCAGAAGTGAATTTCCTTTGCTCCCGCCTCTCGAAGCGAACGAATAATTTTTGCGCTGGTAGTTCCTCTAACGATGGAGTCGTCGATAAGAATTATACGCTTACCCTTTACTGCCGAACGAAGCGGATTAAGCTTTACGCTAACTGCCTTTTCTCTCTTGATCTGAGTAGGAAGAATAAAGCTTCTACCTACATATCTGTTCTTTATAAATGCCGAGCCGTACGGAATTCCCGAAGCCTTGGCATATCCGTATGCCGCAGATATTCCGCTATCAGGAACACCGCACACCATATCTGCCTCGATAGGTTGCTGTTGATAAAGATATTCACCCATCTTCATACGTGCCTCGTGAACGCTGATTCCTTCTATTACGCTGTCAGGACGCGCAAAATATACGAATTCAAACACACAGAGTCCGCGCTTGCGATCTGAAACGTCCTTTTGTCTTACAGTAACGTTTCCTTTTTGGTCAACTTTGACGAGCTCACCAGGCTTGATATCTCTGATAAATTCCGCGCCAATAGCATCAAACGCGCAGCTTTCGGACGCAAACACCGTTGCCGTGCCGAGCTTACCCATACAAAGCGGTCTGAATCCGTTTTTGTCGCGAAGAGCGTACAAGTGATTACCCGTCGCAATAACTATCGAATAAGCACCCTCTAGTATGTCCATACAATTGAACACCGCCTGCTCAAAGTCCTTGGTTTGACGCATTTGCTTGATTATTAGGTCGTTGATAACCTCGGAATCCGTAGTGGTATAAAAAATGCCTCCGTCCATAGTAATACGCTTTCTTAATTCTTCAGCGTTGGTAAGTGCTCCGTTATGGGCGAGGGCAAATGATGCTTCTTTATGAGTTACAGTGATTGGCTGTGCGCTTTCTATATCTCTCGTACCGTTGGTGGAATATCTAACGTGTCCCACGGTAACGTAGGAATTAGGAAAGGAATCGATATATTTCTGATCGAAAACATCGTTTACCATACCCAAATCTTTTTTTGTAAATACGTTATCACCAAAAAAAGTAACAATACCGGCGCTTTCCTGACCTCTGTGCTGTAGGGCAAGCAACGCATTGACTGTATGACCTACGGCGTTGATTGGCTTATCGTCGATAATACCAAAAACGCCACATTCCTCCTTGATTTTACTCATAATTGCTCCTTGTTTTTACTTCAAAATTTAATCGCTGAAATAAAACTTTATCTTTTTAATTGTAGCATTTTTTTTGTTTTTTTGTCAAGAAAAACAAAAGTGTTTTACAACACATTTTACTTGCAAAAGATTAAAAAATATGGTTGTACTTTTTTTAAGTTTTTAGTGCTTTTTTGAATGTAATTGTAAAATTATCTTTCACTTTTTCATTAGCACAACAAAAAATTTGACATTTTTCGACAAGTTAATATATAATTAATAAGCGTTTGTTTATATATTATAAAATGATTTTTGTTAGTAAAGCACAATCAAAAACTTTTGTTTTTCTATTTTAAAAAAAGGTAATTTGCATCATGTACAAAATAGGCTTGGACGTAGGCTCTACCACAATAAAGGTAGCTGTCCTCGACCAAAACAATCAAATTATTTATTCAAGCTACACTAGGCATTTTTCGGACATCAAAAAAACCATCTACAACTCGCTCGTAAGCGTTGTCGATCAGTACGACGAGTTTACGCTTATGGTTACGGGAAGCGGAGGTATTTCGGTAGCGGAATGGCTGGGTATTCCTTTCGTTCAGGAAGTTATTGCGGGGGTTTATGCAATCAAGCAGCTTATTCCCGAAACCTCGGTTGCTATCGAGCTGGGCGGTGAAGATGCCAAAATTACCTACCTAGAGGGTGGCACCGAACAGCGTATGAACGGTACTTGCGCAGGCGGTACGGGCGCGTTTATCGACCAAATGGCAAGCCTACTTAATACCGACGCAGACGGACTTGACGAACTTGCCGAGGACGCTACCATCATCTACCCTATTGCATCCAGATGCGGTGTTTTTGCAAAAAGCGACATTCAACCGCTCATCAACGACGGCGCAAAGAAATCTGATATAGCGGCGTCTATTTTGCAATCGGTAGTAAATCAAACGATCTCCGGACTTGCTTGTGGCAAGCCGATAAAAGGCAACGTGGCTTTTTTGGGCGGACCGCTACACTTTTTCAAGAATTTGCGCAAACGTTTTATCGAAACGCTCAATCCGGACAAGGTCATTATTCCTGACAACTCTCAAGTATTCAACGCAATTGGCGCGGCACTTAAGGGTGAAAAAGTTTTCAAGCGCGAAGATATGCTCAATCAACTGCAGGAGCTTTCCTCCAAAACCATAACCGAGGTAAAGCGACTTCAATCGCTTTTTGCCGACGAAAAAGAGCTTGCTTCGTTCCGTGAGCGTCACGCTAAAACCTCGGTGACAAAAAAAGACCTAAAATCTCACAACGGTCCCGTGTTTATCGGTATAGATGCAGGCTCAACCACAACCAAGCTTGCGGTTATTGATATCGAGGGCAATCTACTCTACTCGTGGTACAGATCAAACAGCGGTGATCCACTTAGCGCCGTAATCACCTCGATAAAGGAAATATATTCTCAGCTTAACGAGAATAGTTTTATAGGCAGAGTTACTGTTACGGGCTACGGCGAGAATCTCATAAAAACCGCACTCAATCTCGATGCAGGCGAAATCGAAACCATGGCGCACCAAACTGCGAGCAACAAAATTCTCCCTGGCGTAGAGTTTATTTTGGATATCGGCGGTCAGGATATGAAGTGCCTGCGCATAAAAAACGGAATTATTCACGATATATTGCTCAACGAAGCTTGCTCGTCGGGATGCGGAAGCTTTATAGAGACTTTTGCATCCGCGCTAAATATGACTGCTTCGGAATTTGCCGTTGCCGGAACTAAAGCCACCGCTCCAGTTGACCTTGGCTCGCGCTGTACGGTGTTTATGAACTCTCGCGTTAAGCAGGCGCAAAAAGAGGGTGCGTCGGTAAGTGATATTTCGGCAGGACTTGCATATTCGGTAGTGAAAAACGCATTGTTCAAGGTTATTAAGCTCCGTGATGCTGCCGATATGGGTCAAAAGGTTATCGTTCAAGGCGGAACTTTCCTCAACGATTCGGTTCTGCGTGCGTTTGAACTCGTTGCAGGTCGCGAGGTCGTTAGACCTGACATAGCGGGACTTATGGGCGCGTACGGCTGTGCGTTGCTTAGCTCCTACAAGTACAACGGCGGTAAGAGCTCCATCAAAACGCTGGCCGAACTTAACAATTTTGAAAGCAAAAAGACAAGTCAAAGATACGGAAAATGCGGTAATAACTGCTTGCTTACCATTTCCGAATTCAGCGACGGCAGAAAATATATAACAGGTAACCGCTGCGAAAGAGGCGGAATCGAAAGCAACATGGTTGCGCAAAAAGAGCCTAATCTTTTCCGTGAAAAGTACAAGCGGCTGTTTTCGTATTACAAGCCTTTGGAAAAAGACAAGGCAAAGCGCGGAGAAGTTGGTATTCCTCGCGTACTTAACATTTACGAGAATTACCCGTTTTGGTTTACATTCTTTACCAAGCTAGGCTACAAGGTGGTTCTCTCACCTCGCTCCACACGTGAAATTTATTCGCTCGGTATCGACACAATGCCTAGCGAATCAGTTTGCTACCCTGCAAAAATTGCTCACGGACACATAACGTCTTTGGTAAAAAGCGGAATCAAATTTATCTTTTACCCTTGTATACCTTTTGAGATGAAAGAGGACGAAAACGCAGACAATCACTACAACTGCCCTGTCGTTAGCACCTACCCAGAGGTTATCCGCAACAATATGAACGAGGTTTTTGGTAGCGACGTAGTGTTCAAAGCTCCTTTCTTGCCACTCCGCTCGCCGAAGAGAATGCTAAAAAGATTAATAGAGGAATTCCCAGATATTCCGCCTAGAGAAATTAAGCAAGCAACTGCCGAGGCATACAAGGAACTTGCCATTTTTAAAGACGATATTCACAAATTAGGCGAGCAAACCGTAGATTATCTCAAAAAATCAGGCAAAAAAGGCATCGTTCTTGCCGGCCGTCCTTACCACCTCGATCCCGAAATCAATCACGGCATACCGGAAATGATCAACGATTACGGCTTTGCCGTGCTCACCGAAGACAGCATAAGCCATTTGAAAAAAGTTTCCCGCCCTATCCGCGTTGTCGACCAATGGATGTACCACTCCAGACTTTATTCCGCAGCGGAATTCGTACGCGGTTGCGAAAACCTCGAGCTCATTCAGCTCAACTCCTTCGGTTGCGGACTTGACGCGGTAACTACCGATCAGGTTCAGGAGCTCATGGAGGCGGCAGACAAGCTCTACACTGTGCTAAAAATCGACGAGGTCAACAATCTCGGCGCGGCGCGTATCCGCATAAGATCGCTTATTGCGGTGCTAGAAGAGCGCGAAAACAAAAATATTCATCTAAAGACCCCTCTTGCTCCACAGCAAAGAGTGTTGTTTACCAAGGAAATGAAAGCCAATTATACTATAATTGCGCCACAAATTTCCCCTATACATCTCAGTATTCTCGAATCGGCATTCAGACGCTACGGCTACAACTGCGAGGTGTTGCCGGATAGCTCGACAGTTATGGAAGTAGGACTTAAATACGTAAATAACGACGCGTGTTACCCTACTATTCTTACGGTCGGCCAACTCTTAGACGCGCTTAATTCCGGCAAATACGACGTAAATCGCACGGCAATTTTGCTCACTCAAACAGGTGGTGGCTGTCGCGCAACCAACTACATAGCCCTACTCCGCAAGGCGCTCAAGCAAAATAATATGGGGCAGGTTCCAGTAATATCCTTCAACTTCGTCGGCATGGAAAAAAATCCGGGATTCTCACTCACCCTACCTCTTATGAATGATATAATTCACTCTATGGTGTACGGAGATTTGTTTATGCGTTGCGTATACAGAGTGCGCCCGTATGAAATCAACAAGGGTGAAACAAACGCTCTCTACCAAAAGTGGAACGAGATCGTAAAACAGGACATATTCGACGGACACAAAAATTTCAAGAAAAACGTTGTGCAAATCGTAAAGGAATTCGATGCAATCCCTGTTAGCAACGAGGTTAAGCCTCGCGTGGGTATTGTAGGAGAAATTCTCGTAAAATTCCACCCGGGCGCAAACAATTACGCTATCGACCTGATTGAACGAGAAGGTGGCGAAGCAGTCGTTCCGGATATGCTCGACTTCTTTATGTACGGATTCTACAACGACACCATAAGACTTAATCTTCTCGACGGCAAGCGCGGAAAAAAGATGTTCTCAGACATAGCAATTAGGTTTGCGGAAAACATCAAAAAACCTATGTACCAAGCGCTTAAAGGCACGAAATTCGGCGCTCCTACCCACATCAAAAAGATGGCGGAAGAAGCATCTAAAGTCGTGAGCCTAGGTAATATTGCGGGCGAAGGTTGGTTCCTCACCGCCGAAATGCTGGAGCTTATGAATAGCGGCGTAAACAATATCATTTGCGTTCAACCGTTCGCATGTCTCCCTAACCACGTTACCGGCAAGGGCGTTATGAAGGCGCTTAAAGCCCACAACCCACAGGCAAATATCGTTGCGGTAGACTACGACCCCGGCGCAAGCGAGGTTAACCAAGTCAACCGCATAAAGCTTATGATGAGCGTTGCCTTCTCCAATCTGGAAGAAAGCAAAAACAAAAATTAAGTGATGTAAAATTTACAAACAAAAAAGGCAACTGATACCAGTTGCCTTTTTTGTTATTTAGCAAATTATAATTAGATTTTAGAAAAACCGTGCTCGAGGTCGTCGATAATGTCCTCAACGTTTTCGAGACCTACGGAAATTCTTACCAAGCCGTCGGAAATTCCTGCAGCCAATCTCTCCTCTGGAGAATACGGAGAGTGAGTCATAGAAGCTGGATGCTCGATCAAAGTTTCTGCATCTCCAAGGCTTACTGCGATGGTGCAAAGCTCAAGGCTGTTGCAGAACTTGATACCGCTTTCCATACCGCCCTTAACCTCAAATGCAATAACTCCGCTGAATCCACCGTGCATCTGGGACGCAGCGATTTCGTGACCCTTGTGGGACTTGAGGCCAGGATAATATACCTTTTCTACCTTTGGATGCTTTTCGAGATACTCAGCAATCTTCTGTGCATTTGCACAATGACGTTGCATACGAACTTCCAAAGTTTTGAGTCCTCTCAAAATAAGGAACGCTGCAAACGGATCCATAACCGCACCGGTCATATCCTTAAGGCCAAAGAATCTAACCTCAGTGATAAAATCTGCCTTACCTGCAATGAATCCCGCAATAACGTCGCCGTGGCCGTTGAGGTATTTAGTACCCGAGTGGATAACTACGTCAGCACCAAGCTCAAGCGGACGCTGGAGATAAGGAGTCGCGAAGGTGTTATCGCAAACAACCTTAATCTCACTGTTGTAAGCGTGAACCAATTCACAAACGGCCTTGATATCGGTAATCTTAAGGTTAGGGTTAGCAGGAGTTTCGAGATATACGCAGCAAGTGTTAGGCTTCAAAGCGTCTTTTACTTGGTGAATTTCCGAGGTGTCAACAAATGTAACCTCTACTCCATAGCGAGTCATTCCGTGGTTGAGATAAGCAAAGGTACATCCATACAAAGCCTTGTCAGCAACGATATGCTTGCCTGCACCTGCAATAGTCCAAAGAAGCGAAGATACAGCACCGATACCGGAGCCTACTGCAAGAGCAGCTTCTGCACCTTCGAGTGCAGCAATTTTTTCTTCCAAAACGGTAGTGGTTGGGTTGCCCAATCTGGTGTAAATATAGCCGCCTTCCTCGCCTGCAAAGCGTCTTCCGCCTTGCTCGCAACTATCAAAATAGAAAGTAGAAGATTGATAAATAGGCATAGCCAATGCGCCGTGAGCTTCTTTTTCCGGATTACCTGCATGAATAGCAAGAGTGCCAAATCCTTTAGGACAATGTTTCATTATATAGTTCTCCTTGAGATAAATTTATCGTAATTAACACCTACATTATTGTAAACTTTATTTCCAAAAGTGTCAACAAGTTGGGCATTGTTTGTAAAATTATTTAAATATTTATAAATTTAATAACTTTTTTGCGTTTTCACCCAGAATCTTTTTACTCAATTCATCGCCAAGTTCCTTTATCAGCTTGATATCCGTCTCCGCATCCGTCCAGGGTCTATCTGTGCCGAAAAGGATTTTGTCCGCACTGTGCGACTTGATAAATCTTTTGCGTACGTTCTTCGTTTCATATCTAAAAGAAAACGAAGTATCGAGGTAGACATTCTGCCCGACAACAAGTTCAAACATTTTTTCACCGTAGCCCCAGCATCCCATATGCGCAATTACTGTTTTTGGATAACGCAAGCAATCAATTACTTCGCGAATCTTTTCCGGTGCACAATACTCACCTTTTACCAACAAGTCTACACCGCTGTGAAAAAACAGCACCATTCCCTTGCTCGCAATATACTCGTAAACCTTTAGCGCCTGCTTGTCGTTCACGTAAAAATCCTGGTAGAACGGTTGGAATTTCATACCCTTTATTCCGTTATCGCACAGAAAATCTACGTAATATTTGTAGTCGTCGGAAAACGGATGTACCGAGCCAAAAGCAATCAATTCTTCGTTGGAATTTGCTAGCACGGCGAACTCGTTTACGCTACGCTGATGCGATGGACGGTTGGCTATACAAAGCACTACGGCTTTGTCAATGCCCACTCGTTTGTTGTCTTGGATAAGTCCGTGGTACGTTCCGTCATACGCAGCCTTGAGATTAGTTCCGTCGATTTTCGAAATAGCCTTGGCAGCCAAAAAATCAGGATAGCAATGTGTGTGAATATCTATAATCATAAGCAAATTATATACCACAAAACAAAAAAGGTCAAACTTTATTGAGACGATTTTCGTTAAATAAATATTACGGTGTCTTGGCGTAGCATATGTCTAACCTGCGTCTAATCGTTTAGGAAAACAATGGACGTTTCACCAAAAAAAAGTCCTGCCGTAGTCAGCAGGACCAAATTTTTGTCTGTTTATTATTTTTTGCAAGCCTTGATAAAAGCAACGATAAGCTTGTTAGGCGCTTCCGGTCTGGAAGTGAGTTCAGGACGGAACATTACTCCAACGAAAAAATTCTTGTCAGCAAGCTCAAACGCGTCTATACCACCCTCGGAACTGATTCCGCTAATAATGAGTCCACTCTTTTCTACAGCGTCCGCTATCGCCATATTGATTTGACGACGATGATGATGACGCTCGGTTATATTAGACTTTCCGTAAATCTTATGCGCCAAAGTGCCTTTTTTGAGTTCAGTCTTGTATGCGCCCTTTTTGAAGAACGGCTGACCGTCCTTTTCGCTGGCAATTATCGGATTAATCTTATCTACGTCAATTTTGACTTGATTTACGGCAAATTCCGAAATTCCCGCTTGCGCACCCATACCAGTCATCAAGGTAGGAATATCGTTTATACGGCAGTATTCCACCGCTTTTTGCTTGTTTTCAAAGTCTTTCGCTCCAAATCCAGACGGGATCAACACTCCGTCCACTTCTTTAAGCATAGAAATATTTTCGTCATTAAGGTCGTCAGAATTAATATTCTTAATTTCCACTCTAATGCCGTTTACTATTCCACCAAGCGTCAAAGCCTCTCTCATAGACAAAAATGCGTCATACTTGTCTACGTGTCTACCAACGAGCGCAACGGTAAGCTTTTTGTCACCATTAAAGGTCTTTTCCGCCTTATTAGCTAGATCGCTGAGAGTTGCCAAATCAGGCTCTCTATCCTCGAGATTGAGCTTGCGAATTACTGCCTTTGCAAGTCCCTCGTTTTCAAGTGCAAGTGGCAAACTGTAAAGATGCGGAGAAACGAGATTTTGAATGATACAATCCTTGTCCACATTGCAAAACAACGAAAGCTTGCTCTTGCTGGAAGCACCAAGTGGGTACTCGGATCTGCAAACAATAACGTCTGGCTGTATGCCGAGATTTTGCAATTCCTTTACGCTGTGCTGAGTAGGCTTAGTTTTTTGCTCGCCACTAACGTCGATATACGGCACGAGAGTAACGTGAATATAAGCAACGTTATTCTTTCCGCAATCACTCTTCATTTGGCGAATTGCTTCAAGATATGGGTGCGACTCTATGTCACCCACCGTTCCACCAATTTCCACAATAACGATGTCCACGTCCGAAGTGCCGATTTCTTTTACACGCAGCTTAATTTCGTTGGTGATATGTGGAACGACCTGAACCGCAACTCCGTCGTACTTATTTTCACGTTCTTTGGCGATAACTGCAGAATAGATTTCACCCGAGGTTACGTCGTTGAGCGAACAAAGATTTTCGTCCATTATTCTTTCGTAGTGTCCCAAAACGCTGTCGGCCTCGCGCCCATCCTCGGTCACGAAAATTTCACCATGCTGAAACGGGCTCATAAAAGTGTTGTCAACGTTAAAATAGGGGTTGAATTTGAGCGCAGAAACCTTGTAACCACGCGCTTTTAGCAAGCGTCCCAAGGTCGCCGCCGTAATTCCCTTTCCTAATCCGGACACGACACCACCGGTAACGAAAATATACTTTGCCATACCGTCCTCCACAAATAATCATCAATCCATATTATTATACTAAAATTTGCCGTTTGTGTAAAGTATTTTTTGACAAAATGCGACTTTGTGTTTACAGTGAAAAGCCTATTTCCTTCAGCTTTTTGCTGTTGTAATTCATCAGCTCCAAAAGATTGAGATAAATTTGCTTTACCTGATCTTTTTGGGAGATAAGTCGGCTGGAGGAATTGAGCGAATTGTCCGAATGCGCGTAAAAATTACGCTTGTTGTAGTACTCGGTGTACAGCGCGGACATTACTTCGTTGTAAACCACCGACTTGATTCTTCGACGGTAACCAGCCTTTAGATTGTACCTTCCTTCCGAGTCCTTTTCAAACGCTTGACCGATCAGCTTGACCTCGATATTTTGCGCAATCTGCAGATCGTAAATGAACTTTTCCAGCCCCCTGTACGGTGGAACAAGCAACATTGAATAATCCGAAAGCTTCACGTCCTCGTTCAAAATGTCTATCAAGCCTATCGCCAAATCTATCTTTGACTGCTCAGACAAAAATTCAAAAGCATCCGGCAAATGCTTTTTAAGCTTTTTTTGAATTTCGCCTGCCTTTTTCTCCTCGCCAGTCAGCTTGATGTACGAAGAAATAGCCTGTTTATAGTCCTTTTGCAACGCAACAGCGTTGTCTATAAGAGAGTTTAGTTCCTGACTGCTTGTTTGTACGGCAAAAGTCCTTTTTGCCTTTTTGTAGGTCAAAAGAGCGCGTTTTTTTGCGCAAACCACCTCTATTTGCGACAACGCATCGCTCTCGGAAACAAAATTTAGATGCAATTTTTTGTTTGATTTGAGATTTTTAATTACAGCCCTGTACTTTTGCTCGTCCAGCTTTACAGAAGTAGTCAAGACCTTTTCCGGCACTTCTTTATTGGCTTTTACAGGCTTTACCGTCTTTTTGCTTTTAATGCTAATCGGCGCAGAAGCATTCGCCTTGTCGGTCTTCGCAACTTTTTCCTTTCCTTTTTTCTCTGATTTTTCTATTGGCTGTGGTGCCTGAGTTTTATTAGCACTGCCAGACTTTGACTTTGATTTTTTATTTGGGGTAGCTTTTGACGAAGCAGTAATAATAACTTGCGATTTCGCTGTCGGTGCTGTAAAAGTTTCGAGTGCACTAGCACCGTCTTCAGATAAAATTACTTTTTTCTTCACCCCAAGCGCCCTCGCCTCTTCCAGTAAAATGTCGTCTATGCTAGGCAAATTTTTTGTCACCGTCTCAGTTGGCTTAAGGGTAATTTTTTGCGAAGTTGTCTTTTTTGATGGAGTATTTTTATCCTCAGGCTTTTGCTGAGCGGATTTTTTCTCTACGGGATTAGCCGTTTCACTTTTTTTCTCAAGCTTTTGCTGAGCGGATTTTTTCTCGGTGGACTTAGCTTTATTAGGCTTTTCCAACCTTTTATTTTGCATTTTCTCCACGGGCTTTTCTAAATTTTTTGCCGTGATCATTCTGTCACCGCTGTAAACACTCTTAATCTCTCTCAAAGTGCCTTCAGATGCGGTCAAAATCAGCTTTTTTGATTTACTCTCCCAAACAACGCTAACACGCTCATTATTGAATCCCAGCGTTAACCTGTCTTGCGGAGTTTCTGAAGTGGACGGTTTGCGGTTAAGCAGTGTACAAATTTTTGTAATGTCGCGAACAAATCCGTCAAATTTTTCTTTGGTACAATCAGTGATTGTAATTCTATTTTCCATAATTCTCCAATTAAACAAAAAGCGATCCTTAAAATCTTAAGAACCGCTTTTTTATTTGAATTAGTTATCTCTTATTTCTTTACCTTGCGGAATCTTACGAAATAGAGTACTACGATTGCGATCAACGCAACAGCAACGATGATCAATACGGTGCTGAGTGCAGTGGTAGAGATCGGAGTCTTAGCAGACTTACCGGAAACGGTAATGGTGTACTTCTGTACTGCGCTGTTTCCTCTAGAGTCGCTGATGGTGTACTCTACAGTGTAGGTACCGCTCTTAGTAAAGGTATAATCGGTCTTGGTTACGTTGGAATCATTCTTCCAAGCTACCCAAGTCTTGTTTACGGTATGAACTGCAGTGCTAGAGCTGCTTGGATCATACAACTTAACGGTAACGTTGATCTTTCCTTCCAAAACGTCTACGTCATCTCTAACATCGGTGATGTTTCTAATAACGAACTTATCTCCAACGATTGCTTTGTTGGAAGCGCTGCTTGCAACTACGGTAAAGATAGGAGCAGTTACGTCACCAACTGCGATGGAGTAGGTTCTGGTAGCCTTGGAAGATCCCTGGGTGTATGCGTTAACGGTTACGGTGTAGGTACCGTTCTTGGTAGCGCTAAATGCGTACTGTCCGGTAACCTTGTTGCCATCCTTTTCGAAGGTGTACTCGCCCGCATCAGTCTTATACATAGCGTATACTTTTACGTTGGTCTTGTCAGGATCGGTAACAAGAACTTCAATTTCTGCATTTTCATATTCGTTGAATGCTACGATTGCAGGAAGCTCAACGTACTCGCCTTCCTTGTACTGTCCAACCTTGGTTACGGTAGCGGTAGTTGCGCTGTAAGAAGGCATAACGCCCTGAACTTCGATTACAGGAGATTCGGTGCTGTCTACGCTGATAGAATAAGAATCATAATAGGTAGCCTGCTCAACGGTTTCGTTAGCATCGCTCTTGTAAGATTCGGTGAAGGAATACTTACCCTGATAGAGAGCGGTAAACTCATAACCCATAAGTCTAAAGCCTGCTCCGCTGATTCTATAAACCATTACGTAATCGTCGTAAGAACCAACGATTCCAGAAACCTTATTGTGCTTGAGGTTGTAAGAGGTACGAACCGAACCTGCAGTAGGCATAACTTCTGCAGTAGCCTCTACACCGCTATTGCTGTTACCTTGGATATCGATAGCGTAAGCGTATACCTGGGTATTTCCAGTAACGTCAAACACGCTGATATAAAGCTCATAAATTCCTGCAACTGCTGGCTGGAAGTTGATGTTTTCTACGTGCATAACGTCGCCAAGCTTGTTGTAGTAAGTGTCAAGAGTAAGTCCAGAGATTGCTTCGCCGTTGTAATCCTTGAGAACAACTTCGAAACCGGTGTACTCACGGTACTCAACGTTGGAAACGGTAAAGTAACCGAGGTTAACCTTTTCACCTGCATTTCCGGTGGTGTTGATATTGCTCATATCAACGGTGATGTTCTGGTTCTTAACAGCGTCAGCATAAAGAACATCGATGTCTTTTCTTCGCCGATTACTCTGTTACCAGCATCGTCGATTGCGCTGTAATTTACGGTAAGAGTATAGTCAAGCTTGAGAGCAACTTCTGCATTGTTGATGGTGGTCTTGATATAATAAACACCTGCATCCTCAACGATTTCGAAAGTCTCTCCACCGTTAAGCTCGATTTCCTCAACTACAGGAACGTTGCCAACTTTGTTGCCTGCATTGAATGCAGCGTCAGAAGTGATAACGTAAGATACGTTCAAAGCGGTATCGTTAGAGTCGCTAGCAACTACGCTAGGAACTACGAACTCATCTTCGTTTGCACCAACCATAATATACTTAGGAAGTACGAGCTCATCAATAGAAGGAGCATCTTTATCTTCGAAAGAGTTGCTGAGGTTGATAGTAAAGGTCTTCTTTGCATTGCTTGCGCTGGTGTTGTTTTCTGCATCTTTAACAGAATAAACAATCTGCCACTCGCCAAACATATCTTCTTCGGTGATATGCATGCTGTCAGCACCAAACTTAACATCATTAAAGTCAAATCTGAGACCTTCCTGAGTAAAGGTAAGCTCAGTTCCGTCTACGAAATATTCTTCATAAGTTTCAGGAAGAGCCACGCCGGTCATATAGTTAGCGATAGTATCGCTGAACTTAGCAATAGTAACTTCGGAATCACCATTGGTGTTCTTGATTTCTACGGTAAGAGCAATATCGTTAGTAGCAGTAGCGTTGTCGATAACGGTAGGCATAGGGATAACGAAAGAAGTATCGTCCATATCGCCGTCTTCGTTAGTTACAGCCAAGCCCCAAGCGGTAGGGATAACTTCGCTGTTGATGTCAACGATAACCGGAGAAAGCTTTTCAGCAACATCAATATAATAGTTGTGGGTAGCCGACTCATTACCAGCGTCATCGATTGCCTTGTAGCTAACCTTGTAGCTTCCTTCCATAGTAGGATAGAAATCAACAACGTCCTTGTTATCGAACTTAACTTCGTTAGCGGTGGTTTCAGTAGCATAATCGTAGTCGTTTACCTCAACTTCCTTTACCTTTTCTCCGTTAGGATCGGTAACGGTAACTTCGATATAAACTTTGCTATCGAAATCGTCAGTAGCGGACGCAACAGGAAGAGTTACCTTGCTGTTGATATCGCCCTTGGTAGGAACATTAACTACGGTAAGGGTAGGATTTACGGTATCTTCAAATCCAGGCTGAACCTTGATCTGGAATTCCTGACTGTAAATCTTGGTTGCGGTGGCAAAACTACCAATACAAGCGTTGAGAGTAAGGTACATGGTACCTGCATCGGTTGCGGTAATAACATTGCCGTTCTTAGCACCGGAAGTGATGCTGTAATCAACGGACTGGTTAGCGCTAGCAACTTTCACGATTTTTCCATCTTCGTCTTCATAAGCAAGATAGTAATCAGGAAGAGTGATAGTGCCGTTAACTGCCAAATAAGACGGAATGGTAGTTCCGTTATCTGCGACGTAAAGGAAATACTCCTTTTCTTCATAACAATAAACATTATAAGAATAATTAACTTCCTTTTCAGGATCGCTTACGTTGGCGGTATAAGTTACAACATAATTACCCAACTGCTCTGCAACAACTCTATTGCCTGCTGCGATAACGGTAGTACCGTTTGGTGCAGTAACAGTGTAGTTTCCTTGTGGAACATCAAAACTTTCGCCAAGTCTAACCTTGGTTACGGTATTGCCGGCAAACATTTTGGTGCCGTTTGCCACAGGGGTAGTATCTGCCAAGGCAACGAGATTAGTGCTGCCCAACATCATCGCAACGGATAAGACAATTACAAAAATGTAAATCCATATGCTTTTGGCTTTCTTCATTATCGGATTCTCCTCTAAATTAGTAAAAAATATATATTGATAACAGTACAATTGTAACATTTTACCAAAGAGCTTGTCAAACGATTTTGCTACAATTGTAAACTTATTATTGCTAATGTGAGCCTAAATTATGTAAAACTTTGACTTTTTGATTTTTATGCGGGATTATTGAGATTGTAAGTAATACAAAGTCCCTTGAGCGTGAGAGTTCTGTCCACTATATCGAACACTTTAGAGCAATCCGCAACCACCTGACTAAGTCCGCCCGTCGCGATAACTCGGTAATTTTTACCCGACTCCTCGCGAATTTTGGAGATAATGTATTCTATCATCCCCGTGTATCCCAAAATTATGCCCGACTGCATATTAGAGATGGTGTTTTTCCCCACGACAACGGACGGTCTGACAAGCTCAACCTTTGGGAGCTTTGCCGCACTGGAGCTGAGAGCATCCGAGCCGGACTTGAGTCCAAAGCTGATAAGTCCGCCCAAAAATTCGCCTTCCGCCGACAAAACGTTAAAGGTAGTGGCAGTTCCGCAGTCCACGACTATACACTCACCGCCGTAAGTATGCCACGCACCCACGCAATCCATAATTCTGTCGCTTCCTAGTTCCTTTGGATTGTCATACTTGATTTTTATACCCGTCTTTATTCCTGCGCCAACAATAAGCGGTTTTACTTTGAAGTGAGCGCTGAGCATATGCTCGAAGGTATAATTATAGTTGGGGTTTACGCTACTCATAATCGCGCCGGTGATTTTAGAAACGTCTATCCCCTGCCCACCCAGAATATTTTTAACGTAAAATCCGTATTCGTCGCTGGTCTTGACCGAAGAGTTGGAAACTCTAAGGGTAGTAATAATTTTACGGTCTTCGAAAATGCCTATTTTAGTGTTGGTATTTCCGATATCAACAGCCATTATCATTTTGAATACACTCCAAGTGCGTATTTTTTCGTCATAAAGTACACGGGAGGCACGACCGCAGCGTTTACTACCGCCTCGATGCATCCCATAATCGCAAGATAGCCCACGGAAATTCCCTTAACCACCACGCTAGGCTCGAAAATAAGCAGGCACGCTCCTACGCTAAGGGTATTTGTCAGAGAGCCCACTATTGCAGTAAGCGCTACCGCTAACCATTTCCTTTTTTCCGAAATAATTTTGCTTATTACAACAAAAAAGCCGTGAGCAACGAATCCTACCAAAATTCGCGGAACAATAGGCATCCACGGATTACCTACAAAAGCCACTGCCACCGGAGAAGCAGGCACAGCAACTGCGTAGATGAGGCTGACTACGCCAAAAGCCGTAGATGCAAACACGCTCATTCCCATACCAAAGGCACAGCAAGCAAACAGCGTCGGCACCAAAAACACGACGGGCATCCAACCCAAAACGACAGTCAGAGCAATAACGACCGCACCAATAACAATCTTGCGAGTTTTAATATTCATTTTTCCTCCGCTGGACTTTCCTAACAGAATAGCCCGCAAAAAACTTAATTAACAACGAGTACAGAAATTTCCGTCTCCGCACGATTATAACATATAGAAAATTCTATTGCAAGCAATAACACCTCACACATAATGAAATTATTTTTAATCTGACAAAACAAAAAGCGGCGGCTCGAACCGTCGCTTTCCGATTACAACATTTTCGGATTATGTAACTATTTTAGGGACACCGCCCGTTTGTTCAATCCAAAAATTATTTGCAGCAGCAACCGTCTCGGTTACCGCACAAGCAACTGAGGATAAGATACCAAATGATAATTTCGCAGCAATCGCATCCACCGCCCTTACGGTCGTAGCATCCGCAATCTCTTCCACCGTTACCGCCACCACAGCAGCAAAGAAGTATCAAAATCCAGATAATTTCGTTTCCGCATCCACATCCGTTGTTAAACATATTTTTCTCCTTTTAATTTATTTTCGGTATAAGGTCAGCCAGCCCGTGGCCGGCGGGCTGTGACCGTTTTTTCCTAACCGTATTTTCGGCTGTCCTCTTCTTTTGCAAATCTATTCTTTTGTACACGCCGCTTGCGCCGTCTTAAGTGTTAATCAGATATATCTACTTTCATAATATGAAAAATCCCGATTGGTGTGATTAAAAAAGATTTTATTATACTTGACTTTTTTTGCGCGTTGATTTACTATTTTTAGGTAACAATTTATTTTGGAGGCATTATGGCAGAATTGACTATGGACAAGCTTATTGCGCTTTGCAAAGGAAGAGGCTTTATTTTTGCGGGTAGCGAAATCTACGGCGGTTTGGCTAACACTTGGGACTACGGTCCTCTTGGTGTGGAGCTTAAGAATAACGTTAAGCGCGCTTGGTGGAAAAAGTTCGTTACCGAAAGTCCTACCAACGTAGGCGTTGACTGCTCTATTCTTATGAATACCGAGGTTTGGCATGCCAGCGGTCACCTCGGCGGTTTTTCCGATCCGCTTATGGATTGCAAGGAGTGCAAAACCCGTCACCGCGCTGACGACCTAATCGAAAATTACGCTAGAAAAAAGAATCTTAGCATAAATCCAGCAACTATGAGCAACGAGGAAATGTTTGACTTTATTGTCGAGCACAAAATCGTTTGTCCAGTTTGCGGAAAATGCAACTTTACTTCTATCAAGAAATTCAATCTCATGTTCAAGACCTTCCAGGGCGTTACCGAGGATTCGTCAAACACAGTATATCTCCGTCCTGAAACCGCACAGGGAATTTTCGTTAACTTCCTCAATATCGCCCGCACTACTCGTAGCAAGCTTCCGTTTGGCGTAGCACAGGTTGGCAAATCTTTCCGCAACGAAATTACACCGGGTAACTTTATTTTCCGTACCCGCGAGTTCGAACAAATGGAAATGGAATTCTTCTGCAAACCTGGCACTGATCTTGAGTGGTTTAATTATTGGAAAAACTTCTGCCACGAGTGGTTGCTTGAACTTGGCATCAAGCCGGAAAATCTCAAGCTTCGCGATCACAAAGCCGACGAGCTGTGCTTCTACAGCAAAGCAACTACAGACTTTGAATTTAAATTCCCATTCGGCTGGGGCGAGCTTTGGGGCATTGCCGACCGTACCGACTACGACCTTAAGTGCCATGCCGAAAGATCGGGCAAGCCCATGGAGTACACCGACCCTGTTACCAACGAAAAATTCGTTCCGTACGTTGTTGAGCCGTCGCTCGGCGTAGAAAGAATGTTGCTCGCATTCCTCTGCAACGCTTACGAAGAAGAAAAGGTTGGCGACGAAACCCGCGTTGTGCTAAAGCTTCACCACGCTCTCGCACCTTACAAAATTGCGATTCTTCCGCTACAAAAGCAACTTTCGGAAAAAGCCGACGAGCTTTACCGCTCGCTCATCAAAAAACACAACTGCACCTACGATCTCTCCGGCTCTATCGGAAAGAGATATCGCCGTCAGGACGAAATCGGTACTCCGTACTGCATAACCGTGGACTTCGACACTCTCGAAAACGAATCGGTTACCATTCGTGACAGAGATACTATGGAACAAATTCGTCTCCCTATCTCCGAGCTCGATGCGTACTTTGCCGAAAAGCTCGCTTACTAGTAGATGTCAAAAAAACGCGCATACGCTCGTTAAAAAAACATACAATAAAAAAGCACACTAAGTTCATTTCCGAAAATAGTGTGCTTATTTTTTATCATTATTTAAGATCTGCTAAACCTAGTTGAAATCAACCGCGATAAGCCGAAATTAAATCAACTTCAAAATTTCTTCCAGCGCGTTTTGGATAGGTGCGCTCAAAGAGAAGCTCTTGTCCCTTGCGACGATTTCCACAACGCCCTGCTTGAGGTTACGAGGGCTTACCACTACTCTCATAGGTACACCCAAAAGGTCCGCGTCGGAGAACATTACGCCTGCGCTTACGTTTCTATCGTCGTAGATTACCTCTACCCCTTTGTCTAACAAATCTTGGTACAACTTGTCCGCTAGTTCTCTTACTTCAGCATTGTCTGCACGAACCGCGCACAAATGAACCTGATACGGCGCAATAGCTTTTGGCCAAATAGGGCCAAAATCGTCGTGATGCACTTCGCAAATAGAAGCCGCAAGACGGCCAACACCGATACCGTAACAACCCATGA